>VGKN01000460.1 GCA_016867055.1 Candidatus Omnitrophota bacterium | reverse complement strand
TAAACTGTTTAACAGTATTTCTTCTTCTTTTTCCTTCATTTAATTAAAAATCTTAATTAAAAAACTTATTTAAATAATAAAATAAAATCAGACATAATCAGACATTCAATACTGAAGGTGTAATTCTTTTTATTTTAAACCTCATTTCTCCACCTACTGCACTGACTTCAATCTTATCACCGGATCTTATTTCCCCGCCTATAATTTTTTCAGATATTGGGTTCTCAATTGAGGATTGAATAGTCCTTCTCATTGGCCTTGCACCCATAGTTGAATCATAACCCCTTTCAAGAAGAAGTTCCTTTGCTGATGATTTAAGCTCTATTATTATGCCCTGTATTTCAAGCTGCTGTGCAATTCTTGATATCATTAAATCAATAATTAAAAAGACCTCTTTTTTTGTTAATTTATGAAATACAATTATTTCATCAAGTCTGTTTAAAAATTCAGGCCTGAAGGCTTTTTTAAGCTCACTCATGACCTTGGTCTTAATTTCGTCATATGACAGATCTGCTTCTTCAATTTTTTTAAATCCGAGTGGATTATTTTTATGAATTTCTCTTGCACCTAAATTTGATGTCATTACAATTACAGTATTTTTAAAATCAACTCTTCTGCCCTGAGAATCTGTAAGGTGACCATCTTCAAAGATTTGAAGCAGTATATTAAACACATCCGGATGTGCTTTTTCTATTTCATCAAGAAGTATAACACTGTAGGGTCTTCTTCTGATTTTTTCAGTAAGCTGACCACCTTCATCGTAGCCAATATAACCAGGCGGTGAACCTACAAGCTTTGAAACCGAGTGTTTTTCCATATATTCAGACATGTCAATCTGAATGAGCGCATCCCCTTTACCAAATAAAAATTCCGCAATTGTCTTTGCCAGCTCTGTTTTTCCCACTCCTGATGGACCAAGAAAAATAAAAGAACCTATTGGTCTTTTTGGGTCTTTAAGCCCTGACCTTGACCTCCTGATTGCACGGGAAACGGTCTTTATTGCCTCATCCTGCCCTATAACTCTTTTATGAAGATCATCTTCCATTTTTAAAAGTTTTGCGGATTCAGTCTCGGTTAATTTAAATACAGGTATTCCTGTCCAGCTTGATAAAACTTCCGCAACCTCATCCTCGTCAACTTTTTCCTTTTCTTTTTTTCCAATTCTTCCCCAGTTTTCTTCAAGTTCTATCTTCTCCCTGATTAACTGTTTTTCCTTATCACGAAATTCTGCAGCTTTTTCGAAGTCCTGAGCCTTAATTGCATCTTCTTTATTACTTATAACCTTCTCAATCTGCTTTTCAATTTCTTTTAAATTTGGAGGATTTGTCAAATTTCTTAACCTTACCCTTGACGCCGCTTCATCTATTAAATCAATTGCTTTATCAGGTAAAAATCTATCAGTTATATATCTGTGGGAAAGTTTTGCTGCAGATTTTATTGCATCCTCTGTAATTACAAGGCTGTGGAATGACTCATATCTGTCTTTAAGCCCTCTGAGTATTTCAATT
>VGKN01000459.1 GCA_016867055.1 Candidatus Omnitrophota bacterium | reverse complement strand
CTCCTTTTTTCCAAGCATCCTTATTAAGTCCTGCCTTATAACAGGTATGTTCCAAAAATTCCTCCCTGGTCGAGCTATATTCTGCGGCAACCTGTGGAAGTAAAAGCCCTGAATAAAACCCTTTACGAATTAACAAACCATGGGTTCCTACTTTTATCTTAGAAATATCATCAATTTTTTCAAGGGGGGAGAGAACAGAGATTTCTAAATCAATCTCGTCCAACTCCTCTAAAATTAGCGGTGGGAATCTTGGATCATTTGTCGCAGCCTCAATGGCCATATCTGAAATAGTCCTATATAAAGGAAGGGTAGGATAAATGGAACCAATACAGCCGCGCAACTGGTTATGCTTAGTTATAGTTACAAATGCACCCTTGTTTTCAACAAGTTTTGGGTCAGTTTCTAAAAGCTGGGGTTTTGAATCAGTCTTAAGATAATTTTCAATGGAATACCTCGCTATATAAAGCAACCTACTTTTCTGGCTTTCATTTAACATCTCCTGTTCATCTCCTTTTTGGATTCCTCTGGTAATTATGCCACTTGCATACCCAACCACCTTAAGCCTATCACCTGTTACATCTCCAGAGTTCGCATATTTTAAAATCTTTAAATCTCCCGCCCCAAGAGTCCTTGAGGCTATCATTAGGGTTAAAACTGCACCTCCACCGCATAATTCAACATTTTCTGTTGAAAGATCTTCAAAAAAATTCTTGGGGTCTAATTTAGAAATCTCTGATAATGTAAGAGTGTCAATCCTAACTGCATCCTCATAATTATGATAATGCGATAGGTCCGTACTTGCTATAATTAGAACATCTTTTCTGTTACCTATAACACTAACGAGACTCTCCGCAAGTATCTTACAGTTTTCAAAAGAGGAATTTCCGATAAGTATTGGAACGATTTTAAAATCTTTTAGGGCTCTTTGGAGAAAAGGAAACTGTACCTCTAAGGAATGTTCCTGTCTAAACGCCCTTGGATAAAATGAAACCTTTGGATTTTCTTTTATCAGTTTATTTGCAAATTCTGTATCTATCTCCACATTACCAAGAGGCGTTTGAAATGCTCCAATATTATAGACTGAAATTCCATCAAAAAATTCAAAGTGGCTTGGGCCTATCAATACAACCACTCTGAATGTTTTATCTTTTATGGCTCTGTATGTGTATCCTGCTATACGACCTGAATAAATATATCCTGCATGTGGCACAACTGCGCCTATTATGTCTTTTTTCTCAGACTTTACATCTGCTTCTTCTATAAATTTATCAACCATTTTAACCAGCTCTTCTCTAGAGGCAGGATAAAAGGTACCACTTGCAATGGGTTTCTTTATCTCCTCCGAAAAAAGGCTTAGGGGTATGAAATTTAAAATAAGTATAAAAAAAGGAAAAAATAATTTCATTGGTTGGTAAATTACTTGGTGGAGCGAGTGGGATTTGAACCCACGACCTCTACAATGCGAATGTAGCGTTCTCCCAGCTGAACTATCGCCCCTCATGGCCAGTATTTT
>VGKN01000458.1 GCA_016867055.1 Candidatus Omnitrophota bacterium | reverse complement strand
AATTTTATCCTCGGGTAAGTTTTCTCCGAAAAACACTACATCAGGACGAATAACAGCGCCGCAATCAGGACAAGTAGGACTGGAGGACAGCTGTTCATAATTATCCAGTTTCTTTGACCAAAAACATTTAGGGCAATAAACCTTATGCATATCGCCGTGGATATCGATGACATTTTTTGAGCCTGCCTGAGCATGAAATCCGTCTATATTCTGGGTGAACACGAGAACATGGGGGAAATGCTTTTCCATTTCCGCGATTACTTCATGGGCGCGGTTAAACTTGGCGGTTCGGGTGCGCTTTTCTATTTGGCCAAGATATTTCCAGACCAGCTCGGGCCTAGTCTTAATCATTTCACCTGCTAAGATTGTTTCGATGGGAATGCCTTCATCGGTAGCGGTTGTATTATACAATCCACCTTCTCCCCGATAAGTCGGAAGCCCGGAATCAGCTGAAATTCCCGCACCGGTAATAAAAAGAATGCTCTTAGACTGTTTCAATAACTCAACAATCTTACCAATCTTTTCTTTTTCTAAAGTGCCTTGGAGCATCATAAAAAATACGTAATATAAACAAACCTACTAAAAACCACCCCTATCTCCTATAGAAGCTTTCTTAACTTTTTTCGCTCTCGTTTCCAGCGTGCCAATGTTTCTTTAGACATTTTTAATTTAACTGGAATTTCTATGAGTCGACGGCTCTCCCAACGATTCTTATGCTTAATCGGCTCATATTTGGGATTCGTCCTGACTAATGTTGCAAGAAAATATGCTTTCCCTGTTCCTAAGCTTTTTACGCTGGATCTCAAGCTTTTCCGATCTTTTATATCTATATGATTCTTATCATATTTCAGTTCCATCGCAATTGTAGGTTTAGCATCATGAAAAATCAGTATATCAATATAGTGACCGGTACGCATAGCGTATCTCCTCGCAAATACCTTCCAACGAGGATCTCTTTTAAGAAACTTCCGAAGATGGTAGTAGCAACAACACTCTATATCTGATTCTCTCGCAATCTTTAAACTTAAAAGGTCTTTCTGTATTTTTTTCCGTAGATGTTCTTTGCGTCTGATAAAATGTGCTACTTCATTTTGTCCTATATGCCCCATACATGCTCCTTTCTAAACTTATTTTTAATAAATAGAACTGTTATCTATTTTACTTTACAAATCTTCTCCAGCTCATATAGTATTTCTATCATCGCTTTTGTATCTAAGTGGCAGTATTTTTCAAGCGCATTATAAACCCGATGACGTTCTTTTTCATCAATGTTATTTCCAAAAGTCACCCGATAATACTCCGTGCTCGCCAAACCACCATCAGCTATTTCCAGATTATCGTAGTTTGAATTGGTTATAACCGGAAGCACTGCCTTAAGCGAAGCGCTCCCTGCCTGATCCGGATGATAATAAAGAAACCCGCGGAAAGGCGCGAGCAAATCAACAACGCGTTCTTCTATTGCACTTACCCAACTTTGATATTTAGGATATGCTTCGCTGGCATGGCGCAGGGTGGTCTTTTCAAAAGTAGCATTAT
>VGKN01000457.1 GCA_016867055.1 Candidatus Omnitrophota bacterium | reverse complement strand
TAATAATATGAAGGACAAAAGACCACTTATATTTTTATGCACGGGAATGTCCTTAGATGGCAAGTTAAGTAATTATAAGAAAGAGCAAATAGATATTTGCACAGACGATGATAAGAAATTTCGTGAGGGCTATAAAATTATCGCTGATGCGGTTATGGTTGGCGGAAATACCTTATTACAAGATGACCCAGCACTAACAGTAAAGACCAAAGAGAGACAACAAAAAAGAATTAAACTGGGCAAACCGCCTGAGCCAATTAAAGTTGGGGTGATTTCTAATGCCAACAATCTAACGATTAGGGGCGATTTCTTTGATAGGGGTAATGCTTTGAAAATTATCTTTACCACCGCCCAAACTTCAAAGAAAAAACTGGACGAACTTAAAAGAAAAGCCCAAGTTTATGTTTTGGGCAATAAGATGGTAAACCTTAAGAGGGCAATGGCTATTCTATACAAATTGGGAGTAAAAAGGCTGATGGTTGAAGGCGGTGGCACTCTAATCTTTTCGCTATTAAAAGAAAACTTAGTAGATGAAATAAATCTTAAAATAGGCAATCTGATTGTTGGTGGTAAAGATTCAATTACTTTTGTTGAAGGTCAGGGGTTTGATAAAATAACCGCAAAAGGAGTAAGGCTTATTAAAGTTATTAAAAGACCGAATTATATAGCCCTAAAAGCGAAGATAATCAAATAGTGATAGTATCTAAGCATTTACCGTTAATGGTCTTTGTTCAATTATAGCCCTAAAGGGCTCTAATTCTTCCCTTCCCTTATCTTCTTCCAATCTAAGGTTCGGAATGTGTCCAACAAGGGGAGCAAATTAGAACACTTAGAGGCTTGAAGCACCGTATCAAACGGTAATATATAGTAAAATAGTAAAATATAGTAAAATAGTAAAATAGTAAAATTAAAATAGTAAAAATAGTGTCAACTCTGATTTTTTAATATAATGGCTTAATGCCCAGACCATTAAGAATTACTACTCCTAATATACCATTTCATATTCTTAATAGAGGAAATAATCGTCAAGAAGTTTTTAAAGATGAAGAAGATTTTGAATACTTTCTTAATCTTTTAAAAAGATATAAGAAAGAATTATTGTTTAAGCTTTATCATTTTTGCTTAATGCCTAATCATACTCATTTTGTACTTGAGCCGACTATTGAAGGAAGTTTACCCAAAATAATGCTTAAACTTACTTTATCTCATACGAGATATTTTAATAAAAAGTATAGAGGTGTAGGCCATGTATGGCAGGGAAGGTATAAAAGTTCTTTATTAGATAAAGAAAACTATTTCATCTGGTGTGGATTATACAATGAGTTAAACCCAGTAAGAGCTGGGATAGTAAAACATTGCAGGGACTGGAAATATTCAAGCTTTAATTTCTATGCAGGAGAAGAAAAGGATTCTTTAATAAATGATCTGATAGATATAGATCCGTATTATTTAGAACTAAGTTCCAGCCAAGAAAGAAGGGAGCAAATATACTTAGATAATATAGACAAAATAATAGAAGAAAATCATTTAAAATATA
>VGKN01000456.1 GCA_016867055.1 Candidatus Omnitrophota bacterium | reverse complement strand
GCAGGCGGTCTTCCAAGTTCTTTGCTAACCTGAAATGGCAAAAGGCAACGGAGCATATTAGCATACGCTCTTTGCCGAAGGCGCTGTTCGGTAATATTAGGCAATATATTAAAGGCTGTCGCTATATCTGCCCATTGAGACATCTCGGTAGGAATGGTCTGCGTAACATCAGCCTGTATAAATCCAACTGGAACATTAGAGGTATCTACAGAAAGCTGTGTGCCGGATGGCATATTCGGTCTTAAATGGGGAGCGATTCCCACCTTTTGTTCAATATGTTCCATCCTTTGTCTAGCTCTTATCTCTTCTTGAGAAAGCACATCTATACCAATGGTTTTTGCTGTCTTCCAAATTGCTGCCATATCCTTTGTAGTGCATAGGTCAGCGCATCCAAGGTCCAAATGATTTAGCCCTTCTGGCAGGTTTAGGGCATCTTTAATGGCAACGAGCTGGGAATTATATCTTCCTGGCATAGTAGTAGTATAAAATGTTCTATCATTAAGCATATATAAAAACAGTGAGGCTACTTCGGTGGTATTTATTGTGTTAATAAGTTCAATAATTGAATCTGCTGATTCAAAGGCATTCTTAAATTTTAATCTCTCTGCCCATAATTCAAGGGCCTGCTTTAAAGCAGGCGGTAAATCGGAATAGAAATAATTTTCATAGCACCATCTTGCAATTGCAAGCACAAAATAGGGATTTTGTGCACTACTCAGAGCATTAAGAAGCACCTCATAATAGGATATGTCCTTAATTTCAGCCAATAGTAGATTATTTTTCCCAAGATACAACTCAAATAATAATAAATCAAAAGGGCTGTGCGGTCCAAAATACTCATACCATGAAGCCGACCTACTCATTGTTCTTCCAATGGCAGTATTTTTAATAAATCTTCTATACTCATTATAATATTCTTGGTAGGTAACAGCAAAACCCATCCTGACATTTAAGTCTGAATAGTATTCAAGCATACCCCCCATAAAGTTAGGAGCGGCAATTTCCATTTTAAGTTCTTCTAAGTAAACGGTAGGGGGATGGGAGAGCGCACTTAGAACAACCAATAGCGCTTGGCCCGGGGTAATAGCGCCTTCGCGCAGGGAACGCTCTATAAACCCACAAATAGAAAGGTCTAAACCCTTAAGCTTAGTTAACCACATAAGATAGTCAAAGTCTCGAGGAGATAGAAATTCTAAACCTTCGGTAGCTAAATCATAAGGCATATCATAATTTGGTTGAACTGCTTCTTTTGGTGCACGTCTTAAATTATCTATCAATGTATTAATAATAGCTTTTAAATTCCTTTTGAGTCTATCTATTGGATTTTCTACTTTACCAAGTAAATTCCTCAAATCCCCTACTGACAATAAAAAGATAAGATTAATTAAAATCGCAGGTATAAGGTAGGTTGAGTATTGTGGTAGGAAACGATATAACACCAAGAAGGTAATTATGAATATAATGGTAAGTATGAAACTTGCCTTTATGCCGGCTAATCCCTTTGCATCAGGAAAGCCTATACCGCCCTTTAAAAGACCACCTG
>VGKN01000455.1 GCA_016867055.1 Candidatus Omnitrophota bacterium | reverse complement strand
CTCTTTTACCCGCGAGCCAAAGATAATAATCCTTGTGGAATTAAGAAACTTCCTCAAAATTTCTACTACCTTTTGCACTACCTCAATTTGTCTCTTATTCATATTACTATTTTATATTATATCCTCAATTGCCCCCAATCAAATAAAAATTTGAGAAAAAAGTTAGAAGCTATAAGTCAAGGGTCGCAACTTATTGAGGGGATAAGAGATAGAGATGAAAACATTAATAATAAGTAACAATTTACATGAATTATAACAATTCTTTGCTAATCTTCTGGCGCCAAGAATTAAAAAAAACAAGCATCTCTTTAAAATCTACAGGTTCTACAAGAAGTAACATCTCGGCAGAATCTTCTTTAAAAGTATTTATTCTCTCTAAGGCTATGCCGAGCCAGTATAGGTCAAAGCCAGGGTCTTTCATCTTTGCCTTATCCATCAACTCCTCGCAAGTAAACTTTGCTTGCCTAATCAAAAAATATACATCAATAAAATCCCTCAAAGTTGCTCTGCCGAATAGGGCTAAAAGCTTATTTACGGCTATATCAACAAGGCTATCCACCTTTAATCCCGGATGGTCCGGGAATTCTTTTACTTGTTCAAGGCGAAAAGCCGCATCGCAACCTAAATGGACAATTGTAGTTTCATCTTTCGTCTTTACCAAAAGCTCTACAAAAGAGTGCACCTCGCGGTGCCTTTGTATATCCATCTTTTTAACCTTGAGCGCCTTTTCTAAATGATAACTAACTGGAAGAACGAGCTCTTCTTCTGCGGTGAAAAAATCGAGGTCATTGCTTCTTCTGTGCTTTAAGTAAAAATATGCCAAGGCTGTGCCGCCTGAAAGATAAAAATGTTCGCTGTCTGAAACCGTAAAAAAAACACCGATTATCTCCTTTTGGGTATTATTGATTATCTCCAATAAAATCCTCCCAGAATTTTCTTACCTCACGAGGCAGAAAATGCTTTAACCTTATGAATGCGGATTTAAAACTTTCGCTATCAATATTCTTAAAAAGCATTCTTATATCTTCTGTTCTGCCGTGGGTAATTACCTGCTGGACATACATATCCAATTGCGATGGCTCAGACAGGTCTAATTTTATGTTATCTTTTAAAAACCAGAATAATCTCTTGTCGGGGGTTATATACATAAATCTAACTCTCCTTAATTTTGCAGTTTAACATCGTTCAATAATACTTGTCAATTACAAACAAAAAACGCTATGCGGAAGTTCATTGGGCTGGTTGGGTTATAGAGTTTTACCTCAACCTTAATCTCAACCTTAATCTTTAAGTTCTAACTCTACCTTTTTTATTCTATCTATTAATTGTTTCTTTATGTGGCTATATTTTGGGTCAAGCAGGGATATGGTTTTTTTATATGCCCTTAAAGCGCCTTTCAAATCGCCAAGATTATACAGCGCGTCTGCTAAATTCTCGTAGGTTACGGCGCGCCTGCGGTCTAATTTTAATGCCCTCTTAAAACACCTTATCGCCTCGGTATGTCGTCCTAATTTATTTAAAAGCCAGCCCTTATTGTGGTGTATGG
>VGKN01000454.1 GCA_016867055.1 Candidatus Omnitrophota bacterium | reverse complement strand
TTTCAAGATTAACACTCTTAATAATTTGTTGACTTAATACTCGATCATTAACTTTTGCTATAGAGAAAGCAGGATGAATAGAGACAGGACCGCGTATACCAATAGAAACGCTACCACCCTTACTTGAATCTTCACTAATTTCTTCAGAAGTATCGTTTTCATTTTCTTTTGATTTAGTCTTTCCTCCCTCTTTCCCAAAAGCAAATACTTGTCCGAATGCACGGACATCAAACCATTTTTCACAAGCAGCTAGTCTAAATATTTCATCAGGGTTTTTAACTTCTTTATCCTGCTTTTCATCTTTCTCTTTTTTCTTGCTTTTAGTTTCTTTCTTAAAAATATTTTTATAAACATCCTTTAATTCTTCCTTTGCCCTTTCTCTGAGACTTCTATATTCATCAACGCGGTTATCGTCCGATTGAACAAAAATTTGATGTCCATTTTGCATTAGACGATTTCTAATTTTTCGTTTTATACATACATCAGAAATCTCTCCATAACCATCATAGTCAGTTCTCGGTCTGTTTCCGTTTAGTGGGTCCCCGTTTGGATTTGCTCTCTTTACAGTTAGTATGACTGCAAAATCAATTTTGTTTTTCAATATTTCGTTTGTTTCCATGATAATTACTCCTTTGTGATTATATAAAAATTTTGTTTTTTATAAGGCATTTTGCCTGTGTTAAATACTATTATTTAAATTCTCATCTTTATTCAATCTTGTTCATGTTCTGATTTCTCTATCTCATCTTTTTTATCTTTTAATTTGCTCTTTTTATACTGACGTAACTTCATTCTTTGACAATGGTAGGCTAGAAGAAATTCTCCTGTGAGTGGAGTATCTAAATTAAATTCTTCAGGACTTATAAATTTCCATTTTACTTCTTCGATTAGATTTTTATAAAAATTCGCCTCCCTTGTTTGCAAATAGGGCGATAAAGAAAGATAAATTTGTGTCCATGTCCTATTTGGGCGAACTGAAAATATCTGCATATAACGCGCAGCATTTGTAGGTCTATCTTTTTCCCCTTTGAATAAAGCGACTTCTTCAAGACGGTCTGCAATAGCAAGCAGCCTGCCATAAAGATAATCTCGCGTGTTTCTGTTTTCGTCAAGAGCCATATTGAAATCCTCCTTTGAATATTTTTTAAAAAGTGAACAAGTTATACTTAATGTTTTATTCCATTCCCAAACCTCCATTGCAATTCTATTGCATGCGCGCCGCACAGCAGATTCAACAATGTCTCTTGGAATTGGCTGACCATCAATAATACAGGGAAGAAGGCGTGCAACAGTTGCTTTTTTAATTTTATCATCGGCATTTTCACCATACGCAGCTTCTGCAATATTAATTGGTGCTGGTGCACCTATGAATGGTTGAAAATATCTTTTTCGCTTTCCCGATTCTTTATCTTGAACATCTTTATAACGGTATTCATGAATCCATTCGCTTGTCATATGCCAATTTTCAATTCGTTTAAGAAAATCTGATCCTGATAAATCTTCGCGATAATATGTAATAGATAAACGACCTTTAGATGCAGAATCCAATCCCA
>VGKN01000453.1 GCA_016867055.1 Candidatus Omnitrophota bacterium | reverse complement strand
ATATATGTCCTCACCTACCTTCTTTTTTGCTTTTGCAAAATTATCAAGAATTTGCTTATAAACATTGGTTTTTTCAATTTCTTTAGGCGGTTCTTGCTGTAATGGAATTTCTTTATCTTCTATTGCTTTGGGAATTTCTACATCCGGCTTTGTAGAAATACTTTTTCCGTGCATATCATATACTTCAATTTCTTCTTTTATATAAGGCATCCCTCCTAATTCATCAGGAAAGGCAAGTCTAAAACCTTGTGCAATCGCTACTTTTTTACCCATAAAAGTAGGAATAGATTTCCAGGTCGCTTGTCCTTTATCAAATTCGTTGAGATTTACTTCCCAGTAAAAAGGTTCTTTCCAATCTTTTCTCCAGATTTTTATCCAAGCAACATTTTTTTCTTTATTAATATCACACTGCCATCCATCAAGTTTGCCTGTTCTTTCTGCACGTTTGAGATATACTTCATAGCCAACTACAATATCTAATGGATTTCGCTGATCATACTTTATCAAGTGAACTTCGTGAGTAAAAGGATTTAATTTAAGCGATTTGATAATTCCTAATGCCATAAAAATTTCTTTTTGAGTTGCGAGAGGGCAAAAATATTTTACAATATCATCTGCGGTAATTTTGATTTCTAATAGTTCTTGTGCCTTTGAAACTGTTAGTTTCTTATCTTCTTTTTCCATATTTCCTCCTTATTTTCTGGATACAAAATATCATTTGCATCCAGTAATTCTTTAAATTGAAGTTTAGCATTTTTACTCTGGCATTAACAAAGTATATCTATAAATTCCTAGTCGTTCTTCTTTACAGATTAGATCTCCGCCTCTTTGTTGCCATTCTTTTCTTATTTCCCGCAATCGTTGTCCCCAACTTAATTGACCTTTACTGCCGTGCATAAATTCGGCAATTTCCGCATTTGTAATTGATTTTTTTTCAAGAATAAATTGCCAAAGTCTGGATTTAGAACTCATATTCCGGTATATCTCTTTCGTGGTCTGGGTCATCAGGGTCATATTCCGGGTCTTCGGGGATTTCTTGGAAACAAGGTTTTTCATTTTCCGCCTTCCATTTAATATATTTATTTACCTCATCCAGCAAATCTAAATCAGCAAAGCCATAATCTTTAAGGATTTCTAAAGCGTCCCTGATACGGAATAAATCTCTTATGGTATACATTTCGGGTTCATTTAGGATACCGTTGCTTAATAACTTTTGGGCTAATTCTTTGGACATATATCACCTCTTGTATCTCTCTTGGCGTTTTCATTTTTATCTCCTTCTTTTTAGTGTGGTTATAGAGTTACAAAGTTTAACTGCTTTGGTAAATTTAATTTCCAACAAAACCACGCCGTTTGAAACCAACTTCCACTACCTTTCCCACTTGGGGTAATAAAGTTTATTCTTTTGTTTGGTATTATGAGTTCAATTCCATACTTTCGGTATAATTCTCCTCGCTTTTTTCCTTCAAGGGAAGTTAAGGGCATAAGCAAAGCAAAGGGTTTGTTCGTGGTATAACACTTTTCCAACCATTTTTCTTTCTGTGAGTAGGGTGGGT
>VGKN01000452.1 GCA_016867055.1 Candidatus Omnitrophota bacterium | reverse complement strand
ATCTCTTGAAGTCTATTCTACTTAGGATTATACCATCAACAATACTTGCATGATTTAGCCTGTCAGGAAATATAACATCAATCTTTTTTGACAGCGCCTGAAGGATTCCAATATTTGCTGTATAACCAGAGGTAAATACTAAAGCGGACTCGGTTTCTTTAAAACTTGCTATTCTGTCTTCAAGTTCTTTGTATAAAATATTATTTCCGCTTACAAGCCTTGAGGCACCGCTTCCAATACCGTATTTTTCTATCGCTTTCTTTGCTGATTCTTTTAGTCTCGGATGATTTGCCAAACCCAAATAATTATTTGAGCACATATTTATGACCTCTTTAGCCTCAAGGATAAATCTCGGTCCCTGAGCGCTTTCTACACAACGTAGGATTCTAAATAGATTTTCTTTTTTTAAGGTTTCTAAGTCTTCTTTAAACATTATGGTCTTACCTTTAACCCTAAGTCTTCTATCATCTTTAAATCCATCTTTGGGTCATTTCCGGCTGTGGTGAGATAATTACCTATCATCATACCGCTCGCACCTGCGAAGAATATCATAGATTGAAGAGAGCGTAAGTTTACATTTCTTCCGCCGCAAACCTTTATATCTTTATCTGGAAGAAGAATTCTAAAAATAGCTATTGTCTTCAAAATTTCTAAGGGCAAGATAGGCTTGAAATCTTCACACTTTGTTCCTTTGATTGGATTTAAAAAATTTAATGGCACAGAATTTACATTTAGTCTCTTGATGGTGAGTGCGAGTTCTATCCTGTCTTGTATAGTTTCGCCAAGCCCAAATATCCCACCACTGCAAACCTCAAGCCCTATTTCCTTCGCTGACTTAATAGTATCAAATCTCTCATTATAAGAATGGGTGGAACAGATATTGGGGAAGAATCTTTCGGATGTCTCTAAATTATGATGATAACGCTCTAGCCCTGCCTTCTTAAGTCTAAGAAGTATCTCTTTTGAGACAATGCCAAGAGAGGCAGAGCGATGTAATTTTGGAAGGTTTTGCTCTATAAGTTTAAGGGCATTGCATATTATGGAGAGTTCTTTTTCGCTATTTAGACCCTTTCCGCTGGTTACTATTCCAAAACAGGACGCTTTTATAGAAACCGCTTCTTTGGCTTTTTCAAATATAGCCTCTGCTGATATAAAGGGATAGCGGTTTATATCTGTTTTATGACGCACGGACTGTGTGCAGAATACGCAATCCTCGCTACACAATCCAGATTTAGCATTTACAATAGCACACAAAGAGACTATGTCCTTGTGGTACTTTTTACGGATTTTATTTGCTAACTCAAAAAGTGCTAAGGGGGCTTTTTTTAGGAGAGAGGATATTTCCCTGCGGAGATTTTTATAGTTATACACATAGATAATGTATTAAAAAATAAACTGATTGTCAACCAATAAAATATTTTTGGTTTACAATTTATTTGATTATAGCTTTTAATTCTCTAATATTATCTATTATAAAATCAGGTTTTGCCTTTAATATAGCCTCTCTCTTGCCAATGCCATATGTAACAGCACAGGTTAGCATACCTGCCTGTTTTCCT
>VGKN01000451.1 GCA_016867055.1 Candidatus Omnitrophota bacterium | reverse complement strand
ATATAGCTTAAGCCCCCTCTTATGGAAGAAGGTAGGTTTGGGACTTAGTGCGGGCAGGGTTCAGTCAGTAGCAGTAAGACTAATAGTTGAAAGAGAAGACGAAATAAAGGCATTTGTTCCCCAGGAGTATTGGGAGCTTGAGGCAGAACTTTCAAACACAAAAGAGAAAAAATTTATAGCCAAGCTTGAGAGATATCAAGATAAAAAAATCAAATTAAAGACAAAATCCGAGGTTGATGAGATATTACCTATACTTAAAAAGGAGAAATTTATAGTAGCCGATATAAAAACAACTCAGAGAAAGAGAAATGCGCCACCGCCCTTCACCACAAGTAAACTTCAACAAGATTCGTTTAACAGGCTTGGATTCTCAGCCTCAAAGACAATGCAAATCGCCCAGCAGTTATATGAGGGCATAGAATTGGATGAGGAAGGCCCCACAGGCCTTATAACCTATATGAGGACAGACTCTGTGCGCATATCAGATGAGGCATGCCAGGAAGCCAAAAATTTTATAGTCGGAAACTACGGAAGCCCCTACTATCCCGAGGTGCCAAATATATATAAATCAAAACAGGGCGCACAGGAGGCACACGAGGCGATAAGACCCACATCAGTCCTAAAAACACCCAATAAAATAAAAAGGTTTCTTAATGAGGAACAATTCAGACTGTATGAGCTCATATGGAAGCGTTTTATTGCAAGTCAGATGAGGGAATCTCTCTATCGCATAACTACAGTTGATATAAAGGCAGGAGATTATTTATTCCGTGCAGTTGGCACACAGGAGATATTCGCTGGCTTTAACATAGTATATAAGGAGGAAGAGAAAGAAAAAGAGATTTCACTTCCAGAGCTCTCAATAGGTGAGATACTTAATTTAATCAGGCTTATCCCAAGCCAGCACTTTACAAAACCCCCTGCGAGATATACGGACGCCTCTTTGGTAAAGACCTTTGAGGAGATGGGTATAGGAAGACCTTCTACATATGCTCCTACCATTCAGACTATAGTCAGCAGGAATTATGTAAATAGGGTAAACCAAGCCTTAACCCCAACAGAACTTGGGACAGTGGTTACCCGATTACTTCTGGAGCACTTTCCAAGGATTTTGGATTACGAGTTTACAAGGGAATTAGAGGAGGAGTTGGATGAGATAGAATTTGGTAGATTGGATTATTTAGGGATTCTGAATAATTTTTATGCAGAATTTAATGACAATGTTTTAAAGGCGCAGATTAAAATGAAAGCCATAAAAAAAGAACAAATCCCCACAGACAAAAAGTGCTCACTCTGCGGCTCTCCTATGGTAATTAAATGGGGCAGGCGTGGCAAATTTCTAAGTTGCTCAAGATTTCCTAAATGTAAAAGTGCTCAACCTATCCCAACTGGAATAAAATGCCCAAGGGAAGACTGCGGTGGCGAACTTGTAGAGAGAAGTTCTAAAAGAGGCAAGGTGTTTTTTGGTTGCACAAATTATCCAAAATGCGACTATATAGCAAATAGATTGCCGGTGGATGACAGAAAAGAGATAACAGAAAACAGAAGACAGAAAACAGA
>VGKN01000450.1 GCA_016867055.1 Candidatus Omnitrophota bacterium | reverse complement strand
AAGATGTCTGATTGCCCTTTCAGAAGAAACAGAGCTTATTAAGAAATTGTTTCAATACAGATTTTCTAAGGGTTCGCTGAAAGGAAAGAATTTTGGGAATATTTTTTTGACTGCTTTATCCGAAATTATAGGGAGTAATGAACAGGCAATTAAGGAGACAGGGAAGATACTTAAGATTAAGGGTAAAGTCTTACCTGTGACTTTGGATAAGGTCGACCTTTGTGCTGAGCTTGAAGATGGATCTATTGTGAGAGGTGAAACAAATATTGATATCCCAAAGCATAATCCAGAATTACAAATAAAACGTGTTTTTCTAAATCCTAAAGCAAAAGCTTATCCTGATGCAGTAGAAGCTATATTGAAAGCTGATGCAATCATTATCGGGCCTGGCGATCTTTACACGAGTATTATTCCCAACTTTTTGGTTGCTGGAATTCCTAAAGCTATTTGCAAATCGGAGGCAAAAAAGATATACGTTTGCAATCTTATGACGAAGTATGGAGAAACACATGGCTACTCTGCTTCTGACCACTTAAAGGCTATAACGCATTATCTCGGGAGAAGTTCTATTAATTATATAATTGTTAATAATAGCAAGCCGTCAATCAAAGCATTAAGAGAATATGCAAATGAAAAATCTTTTCCCATTTCATATAATGTTGATGAACTTTATTCATTTGGAGTAAAAAAAGTTGTTGAAGCCAATGTGATGAACAAACAGCTTCTAATCCGCCACAACCCTGAAAGGATTGCAGAAGTAATTATTGGATTGGTACCAGGTGAGACTTCTGCTCTAAAATATTCAGGCTCATATCATCATTATTGTTGAAGAAATCCTTGATACATTTTTTGATCTCTTGAGAATGCTGATGTATTCTTTCAATTGCAAAGCAAATTTTTTCGACCACTTCGCTGGGCATATGAGAGTATATAGGTAAACATAAAATATTTTGGGAAACAAATTCTGTATGAGGGAGAAAACCTCTATATTTGTTCTCATAATTTGAGTATACCTTCATTTTATGAATAGGAAGATAAAAATATTTTTTAGTCTCAACTTTTTCCTTATCTAAAGCTATTGATAGTTCATCTCGATTAAGTCCAAAGAACTTTTCATCAATTAAAATGGGAAAATCTTTAAAAGTACATTTACTATTAGCGGTTATTTCTTGAAATATTATTCCTGGTATTTTCTTTAAATTCCTTTTATACAACTCGGACACTTCGTTTCTCCTTAAAATCATTTGATCTATCGTCTCCAAATTTTTTAGCCCGATTACAGCACCTAACTCAGTCATTTTGCCGTTCAACCCCAAATCTTCACAATCATAGTGGGGAAGAGAATTATTGAGGCCATAATTTCTTAATTCCATGACCTTTTCTGCAATTTTGGCTTTATTGGTGACAAAAAGTCCTCCTTCTCCTGTTGTAAATACCTTAGTTGCACTAAGACCCATCTTCAACAGTTAAGGGCTAAAAACGCCTCATAAGAAAAGTAAAACCCAGTATTTAAGCCATTCTACGAAAACGGAATTTGAAAATACCCCTAAAATGTAGTGCCACGTTA
>VGKN01000449.1 GCA_016867055.1 Candidatus Omnitrophota bacterium | reverse complement strand
CCAGTGTATTTCTGTCCAAAGCAACAATATCTATTTCTCCGTAGCGTTTTTTGAAATTCCTTTCTAAGATTTTGTATCCCTGGGAGATTAAATATGAGGCGGCAGCAGTTTCACCCAAAAAACCAAGTGACTGATTATTTCTTAGTATCATGAAACCTTAATTTTTCTGCTTCTTTACCTGTTTTTTGGCGCAGATAATAGAGTTTTGCTCGTCTCACTTTACCTTTTTGTTTAACTGTTACTTTATTAATCCAAGGAGAAATAAGCGGGAAAATTCTTTCAATACCTATGCCTCCTGCGCCTATTCTGCGGACTGTGAAAGTCTTATTTTCCCCTTCGCCTCTTGCCGAGATTACAATTCCTTCAAAAACTTGCGTTCTTTCCCTTACTTCCTCTTTAACTTCTCTTTTGGCTTTTCCGGCTACTTTTTCCCTTTCGATCAATTTGTAGTAAACACGGATAGTATCACCTACATTAAAAGTAGTATTCGTAAAAGTCATTTGGTTTGCCATGGTAAGATTCTACCAGAATTGTGAACTGTTTACAATCCGATTAACCAAATTTAACCTCCGGCAAATTTAACCTCCGGTGCAAATTTAACCTCTGGTGTTTGATATACTGTTGTAACGACTTACACAAGAAACATTACCATTTCTCTGCATATTTAACTGCCTCTAATGTTCTCTGATAGTTGGCATTATCAAAAACAAACTTTCGATATTTTCTTTTATCAGAATCAAAAAGACTTAAGATCTCTTGACTTGTAATTAAATCATCCACACTTTCCTCTCTGCTATAAGTAGGAAAAGAAGACCATGGGTATTCAATTAGATTACCTATACTTTTAATTGTCCCACTACTATAAGGGTTCAAGTGGATATATCTTGAGACATGCAACAGTATATCATCAGATCCAATGCTAGACGATTTAAACCTAGGAAGGAAAAGGGGGCCTTTTCTTTTATTTTTTATATTGTAGTAACGGGTAAAGGAATTCAGGACGTCGGAAATAAACCTAGAAATCCCTCTTTCCTTCTTTTGTTTCACAAGTAAATGAAAATGAGTGGGCATAAGACAATAAGCCAATATCTCTACTCGAAAATATTTATGATAATATATTTCCTTCAAAACTATGGCCAATTCTTCTTTCTTGAGTCTTGGCAAATAGGAAAAGCTTATTTTTGTTTTTGATGAACGATAATATCTCATAATTTCGAGGAAAAGTTTAAGATATAATTCTTGAGCAAATATCACCTTAGAATCAATTGAGCGAGTAAATATGTGGTAGAGAGAATTGTTGATAAAAGGCTCAAAACGGACAGGCATAATCTATAAATAGCAGGAAATAAAAGAGAGTTCAAGGAGTAAACATTCTATTGAATTCAGATTGCTACAAAGCTATTTCAAACTCCGGAGGTTAATTAACTTATGGGGAATATAGCCGGCATTATACGGATAAAAAGAAACCTTTTCAATTAGCCATGGAAGCGGCAATTTTTGCTTTTATTATATTTATGGCTATATCTTTACTGGCAGGATTTCTTTTAAAATTCTAGTCATGTCATTTTATGGTATTAACCATT
>VGKN01000448.1 GCA_016867055.1 Candidatus Omnitrophota bacterium | reverse complement strand
TGAAGTTTCCATATTATTAAATTATGATAACAGACAGCGGGAATTACCCGCTGTGCCTTACATCACATTGCCGTTCTATAGCGAACCTGACCAAACCGTGCCAAAGTGCACCTGACCAAACCGTGCCAGACCTGACAAAACCTCACCGTGCCATATTTAAACTCACAACACCTGACATCACCGCATCAAATCAAACCATACAGAACCTGACCATGCCAAACACGAGCCTACCTTACCAAGCCATACCATAATTCTATTCAAACCTCACTACTTCAAACCTTCCAAACTTTGGTCTGTAATCACCTATGCCTTTGGTTGCGCCTGCTTCTTCTAAAATCTGCTTTAAGGTATCTTTTCTAATCCTATCCTCGCTAAAGTTGATAGTGAACTCTAACTCCCAAGAATTAAATCTGGGTCTTCCTTTTACAATTCTGTTTCTTTGAATAACCACAGGTCTTAAATCTACCTCATCATAGGTCTTCTTATTTAAGGGTATCTTCTCTGGCTCAATAAATACAGATGAAAGTATTGTTGTTTTTAATGAGGATTTACCTTTTCCCTTAAACTCCTTTGCAGTGTCTCTTAAGCAAGCCTCTATCCAAGTTGAAGGCGCATAACAACCTATCTTTTCATCCTTATATAAGGCTTTTTCTGCATCATCTTCAGGGCTATATTGTTCGTCTCTACGCTTTGCCTTTGTATTGTCTGGATTTTCCATCACAAACCTATTCATTAACAAAGGCGCAATTCCCTTAATCTTTACCTTTGCCTTTTGCATAAAACACCTCCCATTTAATTAGGGACACTTCCCATAAAACACCTCCCATTTAATTAGGGACACTTCCCATATTTTATTAAATCAACCTACATGGTTGAAAACTCTCTAATACACCACTTTCACATTTCAAGACCTAATTCTACCGCTCTGCCCCTTAGTACCACTTTGCCTATATTCTTGACTGACATATATCTACTCTCAGGAAAATTGGGAAGTGTCCCTAATTTTGCCTAATTTTGTAGGAGAAGTCAAGCCGAATACTCCGAGCACCGCAAGCGAGCGGAAAGAATTGTGCTGCTTGCCTTGGTGAGAAAACCCCGAAGCGAGGGAGAAAATCTATAGTCTTCAAATTATCTTCTGCCAAATAATTCTCTTATTTTCTTCTTTATATCTTTACTCTTAAGCAGTGCTTCGCCGATTAAAACTGCATCAACACCTAAAGACTTAAGATATTTTATGTCTTTGCGGGTAGAGATTCCGCTCTCGCTTATTTTTAAAACTCCTTTTGGTATAAATTTAATAAGGTGCTCGGTTGTTTTTAGGTCAACCTCAAGAGTATCCAAATCCCTGTTATTTATTCCTATGACATCTGCATCAATGCTGAGGGCTTTATCAAGGTCATTTATTGAGTGCACCTCAACCAAGGCTGTCATATCAAAATCCTTGCATATTGAGATACAATCACGCAATGTCTTTTCCTCAAGAATACGGGCTATAAGAAGGACGCTATCTGCATCATATAGCGCTGATTCAAGAATCTGGTATGTATCAATGATAAAATCCTTGCGAAGAACGGGCAAGGTTG
>VGKN01000447.1 GCA_016867055.1 Candidatus Omnitrophota bacterium | reverse complement strand
TGTAGCATCTAATTCTTTTTGGGATTTTTACAATATCACTATATGAATAACTCTGTATAACTTTTAGTGCATAAATTAGGTATTGTCTGTCCACTATAGAAAATCTATTATCAAGAAAATCGTTAGCTAATATAGGAATCGCTTCAAAATCTTTAGCGCAGGCCAAAGCATAAACCGAACTAGCATGAAGAAACGTCCCTGGATTCAATAAATCATTTTTTATAATTTTAATAGAATTTCCGTCTTTTATCTTTGCTAAAATTATTTTTGCAAAACTTCTTATATATTTATCTTCCTCATACAATCTATTACGCAATTCTTTAAGGAAAAAAATAGCATCTTTCCTTGACATTTTTCCATAATATTCTTCAATATCTAAGTAAGAAATATAAAGCAGTGCCATACGCCTTACTTCAAGAGATTCGTCATTTAGATTTAAATGTGGCAATATAATTTTAAAATTCTCCTCTGTTTTTGCTTTGTCTATACTTAACAATAACTCTATTGCTTTTTTTCTAATATCGGGATTTTTGTCATTTAAATATGAAATTATAGTATTAATAATGGGATCTATTTTATCCATTATTGGCTTAGAGCCAACTTGTACTTCTAACAAAACGTTGCTAATATCAAAAATCCTGATTACGCTTAAGGCGCCTGTTTTAAGTTGTATATTATCTGATTTTAGATACCCTTTTATCTTGGTCCTTGCCTCTTCGTCCCCAAGCCTTGTAAGGAGTGCGGTTAAATATATCGAAACTAACTTATTTCTTTCCTGAATCAATCTTAGTTTCGGCAAAAGACTCTGGTCGTTTATCTTTCCTAAGGCGCGTAAGGCAGCCATTCTTACAAAAATATCTTTATCTCTTAGTTGATTATAAATCAATGATGTGGTTGAGGAATCAGCTATCTCTCCCAATGTTAAGATAATAATAGATTTTAATTCCTCTTGAGCCATCGTTAAATTACTTATCGTGCATAATAAAACAAGAAATATAAAAACTCCTAAACATTTTTTAAAATGCATCATAACAAATCACCTCCATTATTATTTGACAAAAATTGGTATTTAATTGCATAGTATGTATAATTAATGCAAACTTTATATTTATAACTCTTCCTGCCTTGTAATCATTTAATCGGCGTTACGGGTTATTCTCATTTAGAAACCTTTACATATTCATTTAATATTTCTTTTTGTTTGGGCGTCAGTCTTTTAGGAATTTTAATCTTAATACGCAGATAATGGTCACCTACTTTGCCTCTTAGAGATTTTAAACCTCTTCCTTTAAGGCGAATGAGTGTGCCATTCTGAACACCCCCAGGGATATTCACCAAAATCCTGCCTTTTATCGTATCAATAGACACCCTTGTGCCAAGCGTTGCCTTTATAAAATCAAGCCCTAATTCAGAATAGATATCATTTCCCCTTCTTTCAAATTGTGGATGGGGTTTTGTTTTTACTATAAGTATTAAATCTCCGTTTTGTCTCCCGCCAAATCCACTTTTTCCTTCGTTTTTAAGCCTAAGTTTTGCGCCTTCCTCAATCCCTTTAGGTATTTTAACTGTGTAATTCTTTTTGCCGTAGGTG
>VGKN01000446.1 GCA_016867055.1 Candidatus Omnitrophota bacterium | reverse complement strand
CGTGTCTTTACCTATTATAACCGCAGCCTTAATCTTGAGAAAAAAAACCCTGATTCATGAACAAAATGTAAAACCTGGTAGGGCTAATAAGCTCTTGTCATATTGTGTAGATAAAATTGCAATTAGTTTTGAAAAGACAAAAGATTTTTTTAAAAAAAAGAATGTCATTTTGACAGGCAATCCTTTAAGGCGCGAACTTTTAAATATAGATAAACTCACTGCCATTAAGGAATTTTCTCTTTCAGGGGATAAGTTCCATATTCTAATAATGGGTGGGAGTCAAGGTGCACACAGGATAAATCTCCTTGCCCTTGAAACCTTTTCGAGTTTTAATGGTTTAATGAAAGATAAATTACAACTCATTCATATAACTGGAAATAAGGATTATAAAAGGGTTAAAGACGGTTACAATATGCTGGGGATTGATGCGAGGGTTTTTTCATTTTTGGATGAGGTTGGTTATGCATATACGGCAAGTGACCTTGTGATTGCAAGGTCTGGCGCCACGACTATATCTGAAATTCTATTCTTTGGTCTACCCGCTATTCTTATCCCCTACCCATATGCAAGGACGCACCAGACTTTAAATGCAAAATTATTAGAAGATAAGGGATGCTGTATCTTATGGGAAGAAGACAAAATATCAAAGAAAGAATTAGAGAATTCATTATTAAGACTATATAATAACAAATCCCTTCTTAAGCAAATGTCAAAAAATTGCAACAGGTTGTTTATTGTGGATAGCACAAAAAAACTTGCGGATTTAGTGGAGGGTAAACCCCGCGCCTCGTCTTAAAGAAAACGAGGCTTTGGGGAAAAATTCATCGGCTACAGTCTTAATTCCTGCTATAAATGGTAGGACTTTACGAGGTGTGGGGTAAATGAGTTTATTAAAGGATAAAAAGAAAATACACCTTGTTGGCATTGGCGGGGTCGGAATGAGTGGGATAGCTCAGATTCTGTCAAAAAAAGGTTTTGTTGTAAGCGGTTCGGATATTAAACAATCAGGTATTGTGGAAATTCTTAAAAATCAGGGTATAAAGGTTTTTTTGATGCATAGTTTTTTGAATATCCAAGACGCGGAATTGGTTGTATATTCTTCCGCTATTGGCCCGGATAACCCGGAGTTGATAGCTGCGAGAGAGAAAGGCATACCAATTGTAAAAAGGGCTCAGATACTTGCGGAGATGATGAATGAGAAAACAGGCATTGCTGTAAGCGGTGCCCATGGAAAGACCACCACCACCTCTATGATTTCTCTATTACTAAAAGAGGCTTCATTGAATCCTACCGTGGCGGTAGGAGGGGTTGTTAAAAACTTCTCAAACAATGCACTTTCTGGAGATGGAGATTTCTTTGTTATAGAGGCAGACGAGAGCGATGGTTCATTTTTGTTCTATAGACCTTTTTATTCTGTGATAACGAATATTGACAAGGAACATTTAGACTACTATAGAAATATTGATGAGATAATTGAGGCTTATTCAAAATTTGCAGATAATACAAAAAGGGAAGGTAAGGTAATATGTTTTGGACAAGACGAATATATCCCTAAAATTCTTAAGTTTACTGATAGAGGCTTCTTAAGATAT
>VGKN01000445.1 GCA_016867055.1 Candidatus Omnitrophota bacterium | reverse complement strand
TGAAAAGATTTCTCGTCATCCTTCTTGTAATACCCCTTTTATTTCTTACCCATAGCTGCGCGCCGCTACAAAAAACGCCTATTTCCTTACAGCCAAATCAGGTCAAGGTATTTTTCTCTCCGCAGGGTAATTGTCTACAAGAGATAATATCGCAAATTGATAAGGCAAAAAGTTCTATTTATATTGCTATGTATTATTTTACTTCAAGGGAGATAGCGCAGGCGCTTGTAAGGGCTAAACAAAGAGGTATTGATATAAGAGTATGCTTAAATACACCGGAGCAGAACTCAGAATATGACAAGTATTCCAAATATATTTATCTAAAAAACAATAGCATACCGGTTAAACTAATTAAGGGAAAGGGTATAATGCACAATAAATTCTGCATTATAGACGAGACAATTGTGCTGACAGGTTCATACAACTGGACGAAAAGAGCAGAGTTTGACAACGACGAGAATATGCTTGTTATAAATTCAAAAGAGTTAGCCAGGATATACGAAGAGAGGTTTGAGCAGATATACGGAGGTAAAATTTTGTCCATTGTAAATCCTCCTCCGCAGAACATTAGCTATCTCGGCAGTAAAAAATCTATGAAGCTTCACTACTCAAACTGCAAGTGGGCAGCCAAGATAGACCCGGCAAATAAAGAGGAATTTACAAGCAGAGATGATGCGATAAAAAAGGGCTATACGCCTTGCGAGGTATGCAACCCCTGAAAAATTCAAAATTCAAATATCAAAAGTCAAAAATTTGGGCTATTGAAATTTCTAAAAAATATGTTATAGTTTTATTAGAGCCGATAAAGGTAAACTACGAGAAATCGTAGGGCGCAAAGCCACAGACCTAAGTCCGCTAAGAACGGTGGCGGATATGGTGGCTGGGCTGCCGATGACAGGGAAGCAGGAGGATTCCCTAAATGCCTTATCGGCTTTTTAAATGAAATCTAAACTTACGGAACACCTGCCTGATGGTAGGCAGGAAGTGAATGTAAGTTTATCATTGAATTTAATCCCGCTTTTTGCTTGAAGCGTAAATTCAAATGAGGAAAAAGCGGGATAATTTTTTGGAATTATGCCAAAAACCAGATATATTTAACTTATAACTTTATAAGCAATTATGGATTTTCTACTTAACCTCCGTCTCCAATTAGACGAGGCGATTACATATCAGGATGAAAAAAGGGCAAGGCTGATTGCGCTAAATGGTTTAAAACTTGCAAAAACCAAAGAACTGCTCGGGGAGATAGAATATTTTAAGGGTCAACTTGAGATACTAAACGAAAACTTCAAAAAGGCAATAGCCCATTTTGACAGGGCAATAAGGTTTAATCCAAAAGACGGCGCTTCTTATAATGACAGGGCGCTGTGTATGGTAGAACTCGGCACAATTGATGAGGTGCTGGAATACCTTGATAAAGGCATTAAGGTTGAACCCGATTTCGCTACTATACACCACAATAAGGGATGGCTTTTAAATAAATTAGGACGACATACCGAGGCGATAAGGTGTTTTAAGAGGGCATTAAAATTAGACCGCAGGCGCGCCGTAACCTACGAGAATTTAGCAGACGCGCTGTATAATCTTGGCGAT
>VGKN01000444.1 GCA_016867055.1 Candidatus Omnitrophota bacterium | reverse complement strand
AAAATTATCAGTTCCATGCATCTCATCAAGGATAAGTAAACTATTGGGGGTGACCCGTCTTATTATTTCGGCATACTGGCTAAGGATGTCCAGGAAGTAGCTTTTCCCTGATTCGGTTACATTTCTGCCTCCAAAAAAGGCATAGACATTGTCAAACGCGCTAATCTCCAAATCTCCTGAGACATAAAAACCGCTCAGGGCAAAAGTAGCATTGGCAAAGGAATTAAACATCAACACGCTTTTCCCGCTCGTATTTGGACCTGTAAGGACAAACACAGGCCTATCAGGATTTATTTCTAAAGAGTTCGGAATTGGATTATCAACCGCGAGAAACGGATTTCTTGACGCCCAGCTTGGGAAGAAGGGTCGGCTATCCTTAAGGACAAAAGTATTCGGTTTTTTAGAAAATCTGGGCGACTTGAGGTTATATCTAATTATACCTCGGGCTATGCCTGTATATTCATCTAAAACCATAAGGTTATTTATTAGTTCTTTAAATAAAGGTTCCCACTTCAACGTCTGCCATTCTAATGCCTTAGAAGCCCATTCCTCAGGTGTAAGTGTAGTGACATCTACAGCCGCATTCTCTTGGCGCAGCTCATCTAAACGAGTCAAGGTTTTCTTAAGAAACCCTGTTATCCCACCTGCTTCAGACTCCTCTTTTAATAAATCATAACCGATAAGCGCCGTCTGTATTTCCTCGGGTATTTCTTGTAGCACATCCATAAGCGGTTGTATTTTCTCTTTTAATAAATCAATCTGCCTTATATTTTCCGCTGGGTCATAATTTAAACGACCCCAATGTCTCCTCGGAGAAATTTTTTCAAACTCAGAAAGAAGCCGGGTTAGTTGCCCAAGATAAGCAATTCCTTTAGCCACAAAGCATTCGGTAATCCTTAGTCTTTGATTAACATGCTTCATTCTATTTGGCATTACTAACATATTAGCAACAGTATTTATAATTACATCCTGGTTAGAGGGGAAGGCAAAGCTATTTTCTGGATAAAGATTCTCAATAACTGTTTCTAGCGCACTAAAGGCAGGGTTTTTGCCTATAGGCTCTGCAGATTTTGGTTTCTCAAGATGAGTCAGGTTTGGAATCTCACTGTCGCCAAGGCCTTCAGTAATAACCCTATAGTAAGACCTGGCAAGTTCTATTATTTGCTTTGGAAAACCTGCTTCGCGCATTAATTCAATAGCATAACTATGCTTAGCCACCCCCGGCTCTAAACCGAAATCAGGCACCATATGACCCTCTACATCCTTAACTGTATGCATATAGGGCTGTTGGCCTGTGCGCTCTGCGAGCAACTGGAATGCCTTCTTTAAATGGCCTGTTACAATCACAGTTGCGCCGCTTTTGATTAAATCCTCAATAAGGACAACTGCAACCGCCACTAACTCCTGATAATCCGTGCCAGTAGGAACCTCATCCAGTATAACCAAATCGCCTGGGCCTGCCTTCTTAATCAAGTCGGTAATCTCCTTAACCAGTATAGCAAAATATCCATAGCCCGGTTTTAACTGCTCTGGCTTAGGAAAAACAGTGTATATATTCCGGAATATCCCCAGTTCTGGTGCCTCATCCGGGATAGGAA
>VGKN01000443.1 GCA_016867055.1 Candidatus Omnitrophota bacterium | reverse complement strand
AAGTACTCTCTGAACAATAAATTTTGACTGCCAGTTATCATTTTCTGCCTCAATATATACCGGCTTTTGCTCACCCTCTTTTTTTGTAAAAAGCTTTTTATCATATTTCTCTCTGGCAAATCTTATAATCTGATTTGTAAAGTCAAGGATTGGCTGGGTACTTCTGTAATTCTGTTCAAGCCTGATGATTCGTGCATCAGGATACATTTTTGGAAAATCCATTATATTTCTAAAATTTGCACCCCTGAAAGAGTATATACTCTGTGAGTCATCTCCAACAGCCATTATATTTTTATGCCGGCTTGCAAGCAGACAGGCAATTTTTGCCTGAAGTTTGTTTGTATCCTGGAATTCATCAATCATTATATAATTGTAATAGCTGGAAACCTTTACTTTAATCTCTTCATTTTCGCGCAGGAGCATTTCAATATAAATTAAGAGGTCATCATAATCCATTATTGACTTTGCCTTCTTATATAAGCAATACTCCCTGTATATTTTATTAATATCTTCACACTGGTTTAAAAAATGTGGGTATTCATCTCTTATTATGGTTATGAGCTGGCAGTCTTTATTTATAGCTTTACTTATAATATCAGAAATTGTGCTTTTTTGCGGAAACCTCACCCTGCTTTTATAAAATCCAAGTTCATTTCTAATAAAGCCAATTACATCCTCTGAATCTTTTCTGTCAAGTATTGTAAAATTTTCATTAAATCCCACAAACTTTGCATGGCGCTTCAATATCAGGTTCGCAAATGAATGAAATGTCCCACCAGAAACATGACCGCATCTTTCGTCAAGCAGATTTGAAGCACGTCTGAGCATTTCCTGTGCAGCTTTACGGGTAAAAGTAAGAAGCAAAATATTTTCAGGTTTTACTCCATCTTCCACCAGGCGGGCTACTCTGTAAACAAGAGTCCTTGTTTTACCGCTTCCTGCACCGGCTATAACAAGTGCTGGTCCCTTTTTTAACTCCACTGCCTGAAGCTGTGACTTGTTAAGTTCCTTTGCATAATCTATTTTGTATTTGCGCTCAGCAAGCGGTTTAAGCTCTTTTAAATGATATTCTTTCATAGTTCAATATTGGATTCTAATATAGTACGGTGACAAATTTTCTTGCCACATAATAATTATATAATAATTAGATATTAATTCCGCCAAGTTGTAAATATTTTACCATTTTTACTTAAAAAAAATCTTTCCTGTAAGAAATTATTTTTTTACTGCTGGTGACTTAAAGCTCATTATGAAATATAATAAAATGAACCTTAAATTTTAAGAATTTAATAAAGATTATAAAATAAATTTTTGCCATCAAATTATACATGGAGGTTATAATGGATATAAAACTACTTGTAACATATGACCCTGCTCACACATCTGCATGTAAGCAAAGTGCTGCAAATGCAATCAGTGCTGTTGGTGCATCACCCACTTTTTTAAAGTCAAAATACAACGGTATTTTCTTAATTGATGTTGCAAAGCCAAAAGAAGTTGTTAAGAAACTAAAAAAACTGTATGAAAAAGACAAAGATATTTTTGGAAGAACACACCGCTATATTCCAGTAGACATGTGGGTGACATCAAAAGTTTCAGACAT
>VGKN01000442.1 GCA_016867055.1 Candidatus Omnitrophota bacterium | reverse complement strand
AGACAAGTAGAAGATTTCCATAGATTTAAAGAGGAAAGCGAAAAACAAGAGCAGAGGAAGCATAAAAATAAAATGATTCAGACTCCAATTATTAAGTGGGTATTTTGCTTGGTATCATGGGCTGTTCTATTTGCTCTTAGTTTATTTTTGTGGAATGATATTCCAAGAGTAATACAAGTAGTTTTGATATTCAGTATTCTATGGCCTCTTTCCCTACCTCTAGGTTTTAAAAAGACATGGAAAATTTTTCTCGGTACTTCAACAATTTTAAGCGTTATTCGAATCATTGTGTGGTTATTGGGAAATGAATAAAAAGGAGACAGTTTATGGCAATAAGTGATATCCCTTTTGGTGCACAATTTTCGCCTAATCAGATTGATTTGCCTCGATTACTTTCATTATGTGAAGAACATCAAGGGAATCGAAAAGAATTAGAGGCTGCCATACAACGAGAGTTTTTTAGCACTAAAGGCGGTGACGCTTACAATCAGGCTAAACTTGCGAATAATACTGCACTTGGAATGATTGCCTATGGGGTTATAGATCGCAAAGGTACTTTAACAGACTTAGGTAAAGAACTCTTATTACTGCAAGATAATCCCCCACAACTTTACAAACGCTTTGCACAACATATACTCCTTAAATTGAGAGGATTAGATTTAGTTCAAACTGCACAGGATATGCAGGCGAGAGGTGAAAGGTATGACCTGGTAAAGTTTCGCCAATGGCTTGAAGAAAGGGGAATTCATATTCCTCGAGGTGCTGTTCATATGAGCAGTATGAGATTATGGTTAGAGAAGGCTGGCCTTGTGACATCTACAGATTGGCAGATCGACTACTCAAGACTAGAATCTCTGCTCGGTGTAGGAACAACAGAAATTGATACTCTAGCAATGCTTACACCAGAGCAGAAGGCATACATAAAAACAATATCAAACATACCTGCTAAAGGTTCTTATCCCGCAAATGAGATTGAAAGATTAGCTACTCAACTTTACGGTGTCAAATATAATGAAAAGATGCTGCCGAAACAGATTCTATACCCGTTGCAAGATATAGGTTACATCGAAATCACAAAACCAACTGGGGGCCGTGGAGCTAAACCATTTTTAGTTAAACCAACAGAGAAGGTGAAAAGTGAATTGATAGCTCCACTTCTTGAAGCATTAGAAAAACAAGCAGCATCCGATTTAAGACCTCTTTTGAGAAAGCC
Organism: Candidatus Omnitrophota bacterium; assembly: GCA_016867055.1. Next base: position 413 of record VGKN01000442.1, on the reverse strand, counting down.
TTTGGGAGATATTTTAAAAGACCTTACTCATAGGAATAAACATATTAAAGGATTAGCCCTTGAGGCCCTAGCATTTTATCTGATGAGGCTAATTGACTTAAACTATATTGCTACACGCCTGCGTGGTCAAGCCACTGGAGGGGCTGAGGTAGATTTAATATTTGAGGGCACACGGTTTATTTTCAGTAGATGGCAGATACAGTGTAAAAATACTCCCACAGTTTCTCTTGATGATGTTGCAAAAGAAGTAGGGCTCACTCACCAGCTTAAATCAAATGTAGTAATGGTTGTGTCCACAGGCAGTATTGGTGAAGAAGCGCGCAAGTTTTCTCATCATGTAATGAATACAACAAATCTGGACATTATCCTTGTGGATAGGACTGACTTGGAGAAAATAAAGCAAAACCCTATGC
>VGKN01000441.1 GCA_016867055.1 Candidatus Omnitrophota bacterium | reverse complement strand
TAAAATATCCCTTATTACCCCACCAATACCTGTTCCTGCTCCACCATATGGCTCCAGGGCAGAGGGATGATTATGCGTCTCCACCTTAAAACAGATATTGTTTTCATTATCAAATTCTATTATCCCCGCATTATCCTTAAAAACAGACACGCACCAGGGTTTGTTTAGTTCTTTAGTAACCTTCATTATTGTAGATTTCAACAAATTATTTATTAATTTCTTGCTCTTTACTGTCTTGCTGTCAACTGTCAACTGTTCACTGTAAACTATTTTACTTCTGAATGTCTTATGCCCACAGTGCTCTGACCAGGTCTGGGCGATTGTTTCCAGTTCGCAGTCAGTAGGGTTTCTTCCAAGTTTCTTAAAATATTCCTTTATAGTAAGCATCTCGTCTAAGTTAAGAAATAGCTGGCCATCCCTGCTTAATTTAATAAGACCCTTTCTATCAAGACCTAATATGTCAATGATATTAAGCCTGAATTTATATTTAGGGCTTTTGACTCTTATAGGGCATGTCCTTGTGTTCTGGATAACCCTGTTATATAGAAGTTTTTCACCTGCAATTTTCAGTTTCTCATCAGAGATTTCTCCCTTTATTAAATACCTCTTTGCTGTCTTTATGGCATCTACATTATCAAACCCTAAATCTAAAATCGCCTTTTTTACAGATTCCTCCCAGGGGTCCATTACCCCGGGATTATAGAAAATCTCTACCGTCTTTACCCCGTTAGAGACCCCACAGCGCGCCCCGTCAGAAATGGATTCCCGATTCACGGGACTTCTAACGGGGCGAGCAACAAATTCTTCAGTTATCGGGTCAAAAAGAGCCTCGCTCGCAATCTTCTCTATATCTTCTTTAGTAAAATCCCCATCTATAAAATACAACTGCTCCACCCTGACGTCATCTACCTTGCCGAGCCCTAAATCGGTAATATCCTTTTTTACCGCAGCGCCTAAAGCATCAAAAAAACTCGGTCTTTGTCTAACCTCTATCTTCCAGAGCATAAACTTTTTTTAGTTTAATAAATTTTTATTTTGAGCAATTGGAAAGTGGGCGGGCTTCGTTACCTTTACCCTAACCATTATATAACAAACTATCCCAACACCCTCCTATATACCTCCTGATACGCCTCTTCAATATTTCCTAAGTCTTGTCTAAATCTATCCTTGTCAAGTTTCTCATTCGTAGCTTTGTCCCAGAGCCTGCAGGTATCAGGGGATATTTCATCGGCTAAAAGGATTTTTCCCTTGCACCTGCCGAATTCAAGTTTAAAGTCAACAAGGATTAAATTTTTCTCGTCAAAAAATCTTTTTAATATCTCATTTATGCTGAATGAAGAGGAGCTAATCTCTTCAAGTTCACTATCTGTCGCAAGTTCAAGTGCCCTTATATGATAATCGTTTATAAGTGGGTCATGCAATTTATCCTCCTTGTAGTGATACTCCAGAACAGGGGACTTTAGCCTTATACCCTCTTCTAAGCTAAGAAGTTTACTCATTCCGCCGGCAACAATATTTCTTATTGTAACCTCTATCGGGACAATCTTTACCTTTTTTATAAGCATCTCTCTGTCGCTCAAGAGCTTCTCAAAATGGGTAAGAACTCCTTTTTTCTCAAGAAGTTCAAACAATTTAGCCGATATTTTATTATTTACTATCCCCTTTCC
>VGKN01000440.1 GCA_016867055.1 Candidatus Omnitrophota bacterium | reverse complement strand
AGATTTTGATTTTGCTGTCGTCCCTCTGAGTGATTCACACTTTAATCGTGCGAAGAGCAGTATAAAGTATCTTGAATATGGGATTTCGAGAATCCCCGCATTATTTTCTAAGGTTAAACCATACGAAAATCTTCCTGACGGGGAAAGTTGTATTCTGGTCGAAAATAATCCCGATGCGTGGTGTAAGGAGATAATTGAGATGATAGAGAATAAGGAATTGAGATATTGTCTCTCTCAACAGGTATTCAATGATGTAAAGAATAATTATTTATTAAACAAAGAACAGGCAGGAAAGTATCTATCAATTCTGGAAAGCTTATGTGTCTCTAGACCTTGAATTTTTTATTACCCCTATGCCTGCCCAGTTCTGGTTCCAGTCATTGACAATCTCTACATGATCATACTTAAACTTTATTTCGTTCCAGAATCTGCTCACTTTGCAATTGGGTCGGCGGAGGTGAGGCACTATATCGTGGAGTGCTATTATGCCGTTCTTTTTGACTAAAGGACTGTACATTTCAAAGTCCTTCTTAACACCTTCATATGTATGGTCTCCGTCAATAAACAAGAAATCAATCTCCCTTCCGGTCAATATGGTTTTAACTTTCTCTAAAGTAGTTTCATCGTGGGAATCTGCTCTGAGTAAATGGATTTTTTGATTTGGTAGAGCAAATGATTTGTAAAAAGGTACCCTCCATTTAGGATAGCCTCCTCCGAAAGGCCCGCCTGGTAGGTCGATACTTATTATAGTAGCGTCCTCAGAGGCTACCCGGGTAAACAAAAATAAAGTTCCTCCACTTTCGGTACCTATTTCAAGTACAGAATTCGGTTTTATCCTGTTCAGGATTATCAGAAGTTTCAAGATCTCTTTCTTAACCTGAGAAGGTTTGATTAGCCCTAGACACCGTGTAAAAGCGAAATCTACTAATTTATCCAATTCACAATCTCTGTCAAGTTTGCTGATTTCCCGGACGATTTTAAGGGCACATATTAACTTGCGAATCATGTCTAACAATATGTAATATAGCTATAAATTACAGATTGGTATAATTCTCCTTGGGGTAAATGAATTCTCGAAATAGAGCCATAAGAGAATTATGTTTATGAAAAGTATATCAAAAGAGACAAAGGAAAACATCAAAAAATAGCTGAAAGGATTTACTGTGAGGCATCAACTGTGGTTAAGGAAAAAACTTGACAGTATCCTATCAGGACGTTTTATTGTAATAATATGTTAGTAACCCTATTGCAGTTAGTTAAAAAGATTAAACGGCCCATCAAAAAATGCAAAAAGTCCATTAAAAAGTCCTTAAATTATCGGTTGGTGCTTGGACCATTGACATACAACGAAGATGGATTGGCAACGCGCCATAATTGCGATTTTATGAAGGATGAGCGTTTTGTGCAGGCATACAATCGCGGTAAGAACACTGGTTCATGGAGGGGATTAGATATCCACTGGAGGATGCATGTTCTCTGCTGGGCAGCAAATAAGGCCAAAAGTCTTGAAGGTGATTTTGTGGAATGTGGTGTTAACAAGGGGGGTTTTGCATTGATGGTTATGCATTATATTAACTTCAAAGCTCTTAATAAAAAGTTCTATCTCTTAGATACCTTCTGTGGTCTGTCTGAGAAATATATTACTGATGAAGAGAGGAAGGCGGGGATAAG
>VGKN01000439.1 GCA_016867055.1 Candidatus Omnitrophota bacterium | reverse complement strand
CAGATTCTCTATACCTACGATTGGCTAAACCTTTGCACCTGCTTCCACCATTATTAGAGTTATATCTAATTTCATGCCATGCTTCGTCTCTGTCGCCACTTTGAAGAGCTGCTATAAGCTTTGCACCTATAAGGCTTGGATTGTTATAGGCGAGAGATACCAAGGCTATCATTTCCTTAGAACCATCAAGCTGTTGATACAATGTATCCCCAATCTTTTGCCTAACCTCAGCTTTATAATTTGGAATAATATAATCAAATAATTGTCGCCCTTGTGTCTCATTTGAAAGCGAAAAACTGAAGGTGCTGGATTGAATGAGGGATCTTGCTTGAGCAACATTGTTGCTATTAAGAGCATCAGCAACACTTTGCAGTGTTTGCCGATCACTTTGTTGAATATTAATACCCGCAGATTGAAGCTGTTCGTCTATATATCCCCTAACCCGCCATTCTCCCTGAATCTTTTCTAACAACGCGTAACCAATGCCTATTGTTGGAACACCTTCGGTATCGCTATAGACTTTCTTTTCGAAACCTTCGGATTGTTTGATTAAGGCATATAAATCATTATTAAAATTACTTGCCGGCCTTGGTATTATGCTCATTTTTTATTCCCTCCTTTCTCTGGTTTTTGTGATTCATAAGAACACAGTAAAAAAGCACTCAATTTTTTATTGATTTTGGCTATTCTCCATTCGTATAAAGGAACATAATAACTATCCTCATTTGGATAATAATCAAGTTCAAGAATATACGTTTTTCCTCTGAATCTTATTACAAAATTGTAATCTCCTGTCGGTTTTTTTGTGAGATAATTAACAGTATCGCGAACTTGTCCGCTTCCTTTAATCTCACACTTCTCAAAATCTACTAAAAGATAATTTGTGAAACTCGCAGCCATATTTAATCTCGGACTAAATCCCCCTCCACCATAAAAAAGGTACTCTTTCCCATTTTTAGGATTATTGTCTACATCAACATGGTAAAGTCTAAAGTCCATGTTGGTAAACGTTACTGTGCCCAACCTTTCTCTTTCTTCTTCTGGTAAGGTTTTTGCGTACTCCCAAATCCTTGGTTCAAAAGCAACAGACTTATTCAGATGAAGTTTAGGGCATTTGCCCAAATAAGTTTGAAGTCTTGGGTCATTGTAATCATCTGTTCTAATAATTGGCTCTATAAACTCTATTTCCCTTTTCGCCTTTAAGGCTCCTAAAAAAGATTTACAAAAACTTTCGTCTTCCTTTATATATGGTCTTTTTCTAAATTCCAAACTCTGCGCAATTGAAAATAGTTTTCCTTTCTCATCCAATTGAATTTTTCCCTCACCAAATCCTTCCGATGCAAGGGCTACAGCAAAAAATAAAGTGATGATATATTTGATAAATGGGACGATTCTTTTTTTCTTATTCATTTTTCTTGGGCCTCCCTTTTTTCCGTTATAAAGATCGTATCCGTGACCGTTACTTGTGTCCGCAGTTACGAAACCAAAAAGCCCTTACAGTCTAATACCTCCCCCTATTTTATCGGGGTGGGTTAGAACTATAAGGGCTTTCTTTTTTTGCTGGTTTGGACCCATTCTCCTTTCCTCCGGATTCTGAGGTCCTCTTTAAACCATCCGTGTCATTTAGCAAACAAAAGTCTAACGGTAAGGGTAACCCTGCCTACCGCAGGC
>VGKN01000438.1 GCA_016867055.1 Candidatus Omnitrophota bacterium | reverse complement strand
AGCCAATGGGGCTCGAAGGAAAAGCAAAAGCGCAGATGAGCGTTGCAGGAAAGCCAAAAAAATATTTGATTGAGGAATTAAATAAGCTAAGCCGGCAACCCGATGAAATTTGGATTAGTTGTTCGTTCACTTTCGATTACGAAATTGTTTATTCTATCATCAAGACTTGCAAATTAATATATCCCTCTTCAATAATCAGGGTCGGAGGAGACTTTATAAGATTAGCGCCAGAATTGGCGAGAAAATTAAACGTAGATTATTGCGATGGCAGGATTGAAGAGGCTGATTTGTGCCTGCCTGATTTTTCGGTAAGAGGAGAATGGGAATACGGTTTATTTCAGCTTCAGTCAGGATGTTTAAACAGGTGTTCTTTCTGCACCATCGGTTTAGACAAACCGATGAAATTTCCGGTAAGTACAGTTATAAAATACATGAAGAAGTTTTATGAAAAATTTAAGCCACAGATCTTCTGGAATTGGGATCCCAATATCTTAATATACCCAAAGCATTTTGAAAATTTCTTAACCGAATATTTAAAATCGGGGATAAAAGCCAAGTTAAACCTTGTAAAGGGAATTCAGCCGAGTTTCATTGATGAGTCCATAGTGGGTAAGATGGTTAAGGCAGGATTCTCAAGCGTAACTATTCCGATGGAGGCTGCCGATCCCCAGACCATTAAAAAATACAATAAGCCCTATACGGTTATTTCGTCCATTAAGACGTTAAGTTTAGCAAGGAAATACGGCCTCGATTTAAAAGAATGCCCGAGCACGTTTATAATCGGGCATCCCGATGACAATTTCGCTTCTATTTTCCGAATTTACATAACCATATTGAAATTCGGAGGTAATCCCGTTCCGTTTCCGGTATTTTTATTTCCCAAGTCTATCGATTATAAGAGGTATTTTTATCTGATAAAACACAAGGATCTCTCTGAGCTGCACGGTCAGCTATGGCCATTGATAAGGAACAAAGATATTGCAAAATACCAGAATTTATTTGAGTTCCTAATAATTCCTAATCTTGAGAAAGCAAAAGCAAATTTACATTTATTAACGCCTGCGCTTAAGGAGCTTTTCTTGGGAGAATTGGAAAAAAATGACAAATTTATAGATTTATGCCTCAAGGCAAGAAAGGATACAATCAAGGAGTTAAGGAGGATAGGTATGGAGATGAAAAAGACAGGCAAAAAAAAAGAAGAGAGGTTGCTCTGTATTATCGCAAACCCGAAGCCTTCTAAAAAATCTATTTCTAGGCATCTGGGAGATTATTTCCTAAAAAATTATATTAAAAAATATCCACATGTGAAAATTACCACGCTGGATTTGTATAAAGAAAAAATAGAATTTATAAATCATGAATATGTCGAAGCGCTCTTTAATAAAGAGATGAAAGTTTCTTCGAAGACGCAACAATTGATTGATTTGGCTGATAAGTATATCAAGGCGATCGAAGATGCCAGCCAAATCCTGATAATTTCTCCGATGTGGACCATGTCTATCCCGGCAATATTAAAAGCTTTCTTTGAGATGGTTGCCAGCAGGAATTTTTATTATTTCAACAGGAAGTTTTCCAGCAAGCCGGCCGTATGCATCTTGACCAGAGACGGAGCATATCCGAGGTTTGGGGAGAACTTCGAAAATAGCTCCATGTATATTAACGTCCAGGAGAA
>VGKN01000437.1 GCA_016867055.1 Candidatus Omnitrophota bacterium | reverse complement strand
GTATCTCCTCCTGTTTTTTTTCATAACTATAATTTGAGAAATTAAATGGGTGGGTCATTGTATGATTTGCAATTTCATGACCGCACTCAGACAATCTACGCACCATAACCTTATTACCCTTGTTTTTAATCACATCCTTACCGATCATAAAAAAAGTTCCCTTAATATCAAATTGACCAAATAGTTCAATAAATTTATCTATTGTCTTTTCGTAGGCGTTGTTTTCTTTTTCTGAATGCGGTAATCCAAGAGTTTTTGAATAAAAATAAACGCCTTCAAAATCAACGCCAATACTGCAGTATTTCTTTACCATATATCTCCCTAAACCTTATAACACCAGTTGTATCATCCCAAAAAAATGCTGGCTGATAGGTTCTTTCTTCTCTTTGATGGTTTGGAATTTACCAAGTGAATTTAAGAAAGAGGAATTATTTTTAACAGTTAAAGGATCAACCGCATAAATCTCTAAAAATACAGGTTCATACGATAGTATTGCTATTTCTGGGATTGGTAGGTTAATCTCCTCCTTATAGGTGTTACCGTTTTCCCATAATGAGGTTGGGAAAAATCCGGAAAAGGGTTCCCATATAACCTCTTGGATAGTCTTGCCAAATTTTTTCATCCTAACAACAAACCAGTAATCCCTCTCTATATCTTTAATTACTTTCCAAAACAAAGTAACTTTTACTACATTATTTCTTCTATATATATTTTTATCTGTATGGTAACTCAGTAGCTCTAACTCATCATTAAACCTTATGGAATTGCTAACGGGTGACATAGTTCGATTTTCCTTAACAACATCTTTGAACTTTTTATCTAAACCCTTCTTAAAAACTACGATGCCTTCAAAATATTTCTCTACGCCATAATCATTTGAATTAAGCAATCTGTCCTTAATAAATCTTTTAAAATCCTCGTTGGCATTCTGACTTACAATAACCATATCGGAGTCTTTTATTTGAGGATACTTGGATTTTTCAGAAGATGTTGCAGAAACGTCAAATACATATATCTCTCTCCTATTGCCTAAAACAAATCTGTAGTGCTCATCGCAACATATACTAAATTTCTTGGGAATTGAAATCAGATATTTATAGATTTCAATGTCATGCTGCGTAAATCTCTGGAACCTCTCCGGCCAATACATCATCTGATATCTAAATGGATTAAAAAAAAGATAACTAATAAAAATAGACGATAATAAAAACGCATTCATAGAAGTAACCAGTTTGGGGTCTTTTAAAAATAACCTCAACTTTCTTAATTTATCAAATCCTAATATAGCAGCGAAGCTGACTATAGGTACTATATGAACTAATCCGTACGAGGACATCAAAACGGCGGTTGGACCATGGAATATTAGATAATTCATATAAAAGACTGGAATTGCAACAATAAAAAGAGGAAACTCTATTATTGGAAAAAAACCATAATATAACAGTGTCAAAAATGGAATTATTATGTGCTGTGGAGTAAATAAAAAGGCGATAAGAAGATGGGGAGAGAAAATTATATCCTTGAGTTGTTTAAATTGTGCATTATATAGAGTAGTTTCTCCGCTCACAAGCTTTGCCACGACAGAGCCTATAAAGAGGTAGAGAACCGCTAATGCAAAAGTTAAAATTCCTAATCGCCGTTGTTTGTTTTTAGCAAATATGTATATTCCGATTCC
>VGKN01000436.1 GCA_016867055.1 Candidatus Omnitrophota bacterium | reverse complement strand
TTTTTAAAAATCTCTCAGCCACATCTATCGCAGAATTCAGAAGTCCTCCCGGGTTATTCCTAAGGTCTAATATCAGACTATCTATTCCCTTTTTCTCCAGATTTTTCAACGCACCCTCAAAATCCTTTATGGTATTTTCCCTAAACTCTACTAACTTTACATACCCAATATTATCCTCTATAACCTTAGCCTCTTTTATGCTCTTTAGTTTTATGATGTCCCTTGTGATGGTAAAATCTAAAAGTTTTTTTTCCTTTTCCCTTAAAATGGTAAGTTGAACCCTTACGCCAGGTTTTCCCCTTAATTTTTTGACTGCCTCCACAAGCGTTATATCCCTTGTAAGTTCTCCATCAATCTTAATTATCTTGTCATTCGGCTTAAGGCCTGCCTTATCCGCAGGCGTTCCATCCATAGGTGTAATTATGGTAAGAAGATTATCCTTTATGGTTATCTCAATACCTATCCCGCCAAACTCGCCCTCTGTTTCAACCTTCATCTCATTATAAAGGTCGGAGTCCATAAATTGGCTATGCTTGTCTAAACTGGAGAGCATACCCTTTAGCGCACCGTATATCAGGTCTTTCGGCTTTACCTCTTCAACGTAATCTGACTGTATGGTAGTAACCACATCTGCAAAGAGTTCAAGTTCCCCATAAAGTTCCCCCTGAAAATCCTTTGCCTTGGTCTGACAGTTTATGCCGGGAGGGGCTGATACTGTTATTAATAAAACTACTGATACATATATAAAATAATTCGTCCTTAAGATTTTCTTCAACGAGTTCATTTTAATTATCACCATCCTTTTATTATTAGTGCTATCTCTAATTATTTCTCAATCAAGATTTTTTTAATATCTTTTCAAGATGTTCCTTTAGTAGTTCATTTGTCTTTTGGGGATTAGCCCTGCCCTTTGTTTCCTTCATAACCTGACCCACAAGGTATATGAAGGCATTCTTCTTGCCATTTTCATAATCCTTTACCACCCCTTGATTCTCCTTTAAAACCCTTTCTATAACAGCTCTTATCTGGTCTTCATCGGTTATCTGGGTAAGTCCTCTTAAATTTACTATTTCATTCGGCTCCTTATTTGCAGAAAGCATCTCATGAAAAACCTCCTTTGCAATCTTTCCGCTTATTATATTTGAATCAATTAATTTTAAAAGGTCTGCAAGGGCTTTGGGCTTTAAGCCTATATCCGAGATGGAAATATCTCGCTCGTTCAGATACATCAAAAGTTCACCCATAATCCAGTTACCTATAGTCTTTGGATTCGCATATAATTTAGCACACTCCTCAAAAAAAAGGGCTAAATTTTTGTCCTTTGTTAAAACCTCTGCATCATAGGTAGGTATATTATATTCCCTTATAAAGCGCTCCTTTTTCTTTTTTGGCAGTTCCGGTAGTTCAAGATTTAGTTTCTTGATAATTTCATCCTCTATCACAAACGGCACAAGGTCAGGCTCAGGAAAATATCTGTAATCCTTTGCCTCTTCCTTAGTGCGCATTGATATCGTTTTTTTAGAATCCTCATCCCATAGCCGTGTCTCCTGCAAAATCTTCTCATTGTTATTAAAAAGACCTTTTTGCCTATCTAGCTCATACTGAAGAGCCTCTTTAACCGCCTTAAATGAATTCATATTCTTTAGTTCCACCTTGTCTCCAAGCGGACTCCCTGGCATCCT
>VGKN01000435.1 GCA_016867055.1 Candidatus Omnitrophota bacterium | reverse complement strand
TTTTCCCTTGGCCTTTCATCCTTTGGCCAATTTTTTATAGCATTTTCGTAAATTTTAACTTGCTTTGATATTTTCGACATCTATTAACCTGTTTTCAAGAACTTAATAATTTTTTCTATATTAAAATTAAATTAACTCAACAGAATACCCAATCAAGTAGGAAGAGCGTGTGACTCATACACTTTTTTTGCAAAATCTACCGTAATTAATGGGATTTTTTGCTCAAGCCCATCTAAAAGAACCCTATCACATCTCTCAATGATATATCTTGGTCTACCTTTAGTTAATTCAAATACATAGTCAACAAATTTTTCAGTAAAAGGAATGAGAGGTTTTCTTGCGATAAACCCTTTGACTCTATCAATACTTAATCTTAGTTCAATAAGCTCTTTTGTTTCATCCTTGTTCAAAGGCTCTAAAGCAATAATATTATCTTTTCTGTCCATAAATGGTTGTATTGGGCCACCTTGTGTCCTTTCTCTTTTATGTAATTCACTTAGTCTTCGCCATCCATCCACAGAAATCCCGAAGAAGAAAATCATGTTTGCTGTTTCTCCTAAATCAAATGCTTTGCTATGGGCCTGCTGCAAGTCATAAATTCCCCTTAAAGTATTAAAAACCAGAGATATCTTAGCCCCTCTCATTTGGCTAAAGATATATTCAACTTCATCTATCGCCAAAAGTAATGTATCAACCTTCGTTTTCTTCAATATGTACAAAAAGGCGAGCAAATATTCCTCTGCTCTATCTGTAGAGTCAATTTTTCTAATAACACCTAATTCTTTTAGTTCTTTCTTGTCTAACGTTCTATCCGCTCTTAGAAAAGAGAAGGCTAACTGGTCGCCTTTTTTAACTTTCTCAAAAACAAGTCCAGGATCATGCAAAACATTTTTTAAATGATCCACCTCATTTTTTGATATCTGTTTAAGTATAGTTTTAATGTCGTTGAGCTCTAATTTTGCAAATATTCTCTGTACAAAATCTAAACCAAATTTTCTTACAGTATCCTCTGGAAGAAGTTTCATAAATATAGGTAATACATTATTGTGTTTTTCCTTAACCTCTTCAAAAATTTTGTATAATGAAAAAGATTTACCAAAGCCATAATCACCAATAATAAAATTAAAAGAATTGCCTCTCTGGCCAGCCCTTTCTTTTACAATTTTCTGCCAAGCCTTTTGCTCTTTTTTCCTTCCAGCCATAGGAGCAGTTAAATCAACCCTAGAATCAAACGGATCAGCCTTCAATTTATATTTTTCTTCAATAAATGACTTCATGATTTCTCCTCCTTATTAAGGAAACGTATGGAAAGTGTCCTATAATAATTTTTTTCGTATTCAAAAACTTTCTCTTCCGCCCCCATCGCTCTTCCTAGAGATATTATATACTCATCTGTTGCAAAAGGTATCTTCCTGAGCAAAACATCAAATTGTTCTTCGGTAAGGACTAATTTTTGAACCTCATAAAACCTCTGAGATACTGCTTGTCTGATGTCCGCTATATCAACTATTGGTACGTTTTCCTGCTTTTTAAATATTAAGTTATACGCATCAAAAAACAATTCTTTAAAGCGGCCTATTTTTTCTTCAATCATTAGGTCTTGTCTTGTCTGAGTAAAGTTTTTATTCACCACCTCGATCTTATCACCCGTTTTTATAAGCAATCCTGACTCGATAAGCATAGA
>VGKN01000434.1 GCA_016867055.1 Candidatus Omnitrophota bacterium | reverse complement strand
GGTAGATATTCCCTTTGCCGAACCTTCGCAATTTGGCTTTACTATAAGGGGAAATCTTAAATCGCTCAAGAGTTCTTCAATGGGAGATTTAAAGAGTTGAAAATTTGGGGTTGGAATATTTTCATAGCAGAGAAGCTTCTTTGTAACTGTTTTATCTAATGCTATAGCAAGTGTCAAAACATTTGAGCCAGTATAAGGAATCCCAAGAAAATCCAAGATTGCAGGAACCTGTGATTCACGGCTTACCCCCTTTATCCCTTCAGCAATATTAAACACCATATCCACTTTACTTCTCATAAAAAAGCTAATTAAATCTGAATTCGCCTCAACGAGTATAACCTCATTTCCAAAAAACTCCAGCGCCTCTTTTATTGCATTTACGGTCTTGGGGCTATCAAATTCTGAGAAATAATCAATAGGTAGGTCTTGATCTTCAAGGCTTTTCTTCAGATTATAGGTTATTGCTATTTTATAAGCCATATCTATCCACCGCCTGTTTTAATATTTTTAATATCATCTCTTCAAAGCTTATTCCTAGATATTTTGCGATTGGCATAAATACATCCTCCCTTGAAAGAGAAGGAAGTGGGTTTATCTCAAGAACATATGGGTTATTATCCTTATCTACCCTTATATCAATCCTTCCAAAATCTCTGCATTCAACTGCCCTGTATGTCCTTATAGCAATCTCTTTAAGCTTATCTTCAAATCTCTTGGTAATCTGGGCAGGACAGATATAATCCAGCGAATTTGAGTGAATCCTTGAGAAGGTGTAAAAAAGAGCTCCCATGGAGGTCTTTCTATCTATTCTTATTTGTACCACTGGTAGAGCCTGAGGATTTTCATTACCTATAACCGCAACTGTAAACTCGCTACCCTCTATAAACCTCTCAACCAATGCAGACTGTCTGTAGACTCTGTTAATCCACATCGCCTGCCTTTTTAAACTTTTCAAATCTCTGACGACGGACTTTTCATTTAGGCCTTTGCTTGAGCCTTCAAAGCGAGGTTTCACGATAAGCGGAAAATGAGGCTTTATGCCATTTAAACTGAAGGAATCCGAGATTTCAAAGTAGGCTGGGTTAGGGATATTTTCGGAGATGAAAATCTTCTTTGAGATAACCTTATCTAAGGTAATAGCAAGGGTAAGTCCATCTGAACCAACAAAAGGAATGCCTGCCATCTCCAAGATGACAGGCACCTCGCTTTCTCTATTTCTTCCACAAGCGCCTTCCGCAATATTAAAAACAATATCTACCGAAAGCGAATTTAATCTCTTGATTAGATTTCTGACGCTTCCTATCTTTACAACCCTATGACCGGCACTCTCAAGACACGCCTTAATAGATTCCACTGTGTCTCTGTGGTCAAATTCTGCGTTAGCGTCAGGCGGGTCATCCTTCTTAAAGTTGTATTCCTCCTTGAGGTCATAGGTAAGACCTACCACAAGGGTCTTTTTTCTTAACGCCATCAGATCATCTTCTCCAAGGTCTTATTTATCTGGGAGAGTTTTTTGCAGACCGTCGGATACGATATGTCTAAAATCTTCTCTACCTCCTTTATATTCCCTCTGTTATTTACAAATACCTCAATAAAGTGTTGGTCCTCTTCGTTTAGCCTTGCCAACTTTGAAAATACAAAATCGCCCTCTAAGGTTACCTTGCAGTTTTGGCATTTCAGTCTC
>VGKN01000433.1 GCA_016867055.1 Candidatus Omnitrophota bacterium | reverse complement strand
TAACACTATTGAAAAACTCATAAGCGTAGAATGAAAAGCCCCCTTGCGGGTATTGCGGTTTTATTTTGTTGCGGGATATTGATGGGTAAGTATATCAGTATCCCGTTTTTTTACATCTGGTTCTTCTTATTCTTCTTGGTTCTCATAGCCATATTTTTTAGAGATAAAAGACTAATACTAGACCTATCAATTTTAACTATAGCATTCCTGTTAGGTTTTGCCAGTTGGCAGAACTTCACGCATAAAAATACTCGCCATATAAAGCATCTGATAAGAAAATCCCCAATTTATTGCACATTAACAGGAGAACTCAGAAGCGACCCTGTTATTAAAAAATATGACAAACTACAGAGAACAAGCTTTATCATAAATGTAAAATCCATAAAAAGAAGGGGAGATTTTTTTAAGACAGAGGGTTTCGTATATGTGATATTAACCGATAAAAAACCCATAAATGTTGAATATGGAGATATCTTAAATTTAAAGGGTATTTTATCAGTTCCGCCCGAATCAACAAATCCAGGAGGTTTCAATCTTAAAGAGCATCTGTTTAAATCTGATATATATGGGGTTTTAAAGGTTAAGGGTAATCTGGGTATAGAAAGGACAGGAATAGTAAGGCAGAGTTATTTCATACGCGCAATATATAGATTGAGGCACCGACTTAGCGAACTTATAGAAATAAATCTAAAGGGTGATTATGCGTCTATACTAAAGGCAATGCTGCTTGGTGAAAGACAGGATATCCCTTCTTATTTAAATGACCTTTTCATACGGACAGGCACTATCCATATCCTAGCGATTAGCGGATTGCATGTGGGAATATTCGCCTTTTTGGTTTTTGTATTTCTTAAAACAGCAAGAATTCCACGATTAACCCGTTATATTTTAACAGCTGTTATATTAGTATGCTATGCGATATTGACAGGTTTAAAACCGCCTATTATGCGTGCGACTATAATGAGTCTTGCTATATTGTTTGCTCTTGTCCTAAGAAGAGCGCCAAATACATATAATTTGCTGGGGTTAGCCGCTCTTATAATACTTTTTGTAAATCCCTGTCAGTTATTTGAGGCAGGATTTCAACTTTCATTTATCGCGGTTATTTCCACAGTCTATATTTCAGAAAAGATTTTCTCAATGCTAAAAATATCCTATAAAGAAAACGCATCGCATATTTTCAATAAATTCTTCAAAATTTTAATCGTATCCTTTAGCGCATGGATTGGGACATCGCCATTTTTAGTCTATTATTTTAACATTTTTTCTTTTGTTACTGCATTTGCCAATCTGCTGGTTATACCGCTTTTAGGAGTAATAGTTGCCTCTGGTATTACCTTCGTTATTTTAAGTATTATTAATTTAAAACTTGGCTTTATATTTAGTCAGGTTACATATATTATGCTTATCCTTCTTAAACTAATAGTGGAATTTTTTGAAAGATTACCGTTCAGCTATATTTATTTAAAGACACCCTCTGTTATAGGGATAATAGGTTATTATGTAGTCTTATTGATTGTTTTGAATTATAAGAGATTAAATCTAAGAGTAGCACAGGCTATCGTAGTTATGCTGGTGGCTCTAAATATATTTGTGTATAAAACTTTAATTTTTGACAGAGCAGATAAATTGAAAATAACCTTTTTAGATGTAGGAGATGGCGATTCTATTTTCATACAATTTCC
>VGKN01000432.1 GCA_016867055.1 Candidatus Omnitrophota bacterium | reverse complement strand
ATATCTGTTTGCGGTAGGTTTCAAATGCGTCTAAATCAAACTGAGCGGAGATGCTATTCTCTTTCAATATGGAGCCCCCCCGCCGTTTTGATTCGCTTTTGCGAATGCAAAACGAAACGCGGGGGATTTCACCTTTTAGCTACTTAATCCGCCAGGACTTGTGGCACGCCAAGAGCGGATAAAATATCATCTAAATATTTTAAATAAGAATCCATATCAAACACTGAGACATTGCTCGATAGCTTAAAATTATTGGACGACAATGCAACAACGCAGCCTTCATTAATCCTTAACTTCTTAAAATTAGACCTGAATTTCTCTATTGGTCTCGCCATAATTAAGGACGGGGTTTTTGTAAGTTTTATCTCTACCGGAAACACCTCAACCCCCCTCTCTATTAGCAAATCCACTTCTGTATTGTTATGGGTGCGTAAATAAAACAGTCTCGGCTGAATGCCCTTATTAAAAAAATGCTTTACCGTCTCCTGGACAACAAAATTCTCAAACAAGGCGCCTGCCAAAGGTCCCCTGAATAAATCATCCTTATTGCATGTATTAGTTAAGTAGCATATTAACGCGTTATCCAAAAAATATATCTTGGGGCTTTTTATAATCCGCTTGCCTAAATTACGATGATAAGGCGGCAATATATATATAATGCGGCTTGCCTCTAATATCGCTAACCACTTCTTTATGGTGTTTACGCTAACGCCTAAATCATTGGCAAAACTACTTAAGTTTAGGATTTGCGCGCAACGGACAGAAAGTAAATGCAAAAACTGCTGGAATTCTCTCAGTTGGCCTATATTATAAATCGTTCTAATATCTCTTTCCAGATATGTCTGTATATAACCTGCATACCAGTGCCTTGTCTTGATATCGGGATACAATGTAATCTCCGGGAAAGAACCCCTTAGACAGGAATGGACATAATATGTTTTTGTGTCTATAAAGTCTTTTTTAAAAAATCCTATCTTTTTCTTTTCTAAAATACTGAAAGAGAGTAATTCTAACAAGCCAATCCTTCCGGCTAAGCTCTCTCCGAGATTTCTAATCAAATTGAATTGTTGCGAACCCGTTAAAATAAACCTTCCCCTCTTATGCCTATCCTTATCTATTAAAATCTTTAGATAAGATAAAATCTCGGGAACATATTGAATTTCATCAAAAATTATTTTTTCACCACAATTTTCTATAAACAACCTCGGGTCCTTAATAGCCTGCTCCCTGACAAGCGGGTCGTCAAAAGAAACCATATTATGGCTGTTTTTAAATATACGCCCAAGCATTGTAGATTTACCCGATTGACGAGGTCCTGTAACAGCTGTGGCAGGAAAGCTATTTACAATATCTTTAAGACTCGCTTCTATATCCCTGGGGATATAATAGTTTGCTTTCATCATAGTTTAAAGTTTATATCAAAACTATTAAAAGTCAAGACATTTTTGCACTACCAATGCAAAATATCATAATATAACTAAAGGCGGGATTTAAAGGCCTGCCTGAGGATTTAAAGCTGTTTGCGGTAGGTTTCAAATGCGCTTAAATCAAACTGAGTGGATGTTATGTCCTGCGCCTCTTTGCTTGTGAAGACAGAGACGGATTTTGGTTTCCCATCTTTAAATAACCATGACAGGAAGAAGGGTTCCTCTGGTTTTTGCTGACGTAATAAAACAAAGGTGCCTTCTAAGGGTTC
>VGKN01000431.1 GCA_016867055.1 Candidatus Omnitrophota bacterium | reverse complement strand
AACCTCCGATCGGCATACTGTTCAGAGAATAAACAGTCTCTCCTTTTTTTATTCCCCAAAGGCGGGGCGGCAGGCCAAAACCGAATTCTTCAACTTTAATGCCCAACTTTTTGGCTACCAGAAAATGCCCTAGCTCATGAACCAGAACTAATATGGAGAGAATAATAAGAAAAGTAATAAAGGTCAAAAGCATACTAAATAACTCAACTTTAATTCTAATCTATCAGATAAAATTACGCAATCGATTATTTAATACTAACTTTTAGCCACCAAAAAACCCGCTTAACTAGAGCTTCTATCTAGCGCGGGTTTCTGGTTTTTTTATACCTCTTTCATTTGAAAATGAAATCGGTATAACTCCTTCTAGACCGGACTTCGGCTGAGCTCAGTCGAAGCCATTTTGCAACATTTTTCTTCCGAAAAAGTTACAAAATCAAGTAAGAAGGGTATAATAATTTCCCCTGACGATGCTTTTGATTTTTGGAGTTAAAATAATATTTTAACTCCAAAAAGAACGGCATCGTCAGGGGAGTACAAACAAAAGAGAATTAAATCGATCAAGAAACTGATCAAAAAATTATCCCCCCTAACAGGGCTCTCGTAGAGCATCCGCCCGTGCAGATGCTCTACGATTTACCAGGCAGTATGCAGGAACTGCCGTAGCTCCATGGTGTTTATTCCCGGTAAAGGTATTTTGACTACAGCTACGATGACCTTCTTTTTCGCTTTTAACCTTAGGACCATTGCCAACCAGTCACGAATATCTATTGTATGCCAGTAGAAGACCGCAAGAGGATACTCTCGCCCCTCCTCTGGATCGCTAACAATAGAAAATCCGCAACTTTGCAGGTGACTCCAAATGGCCTGGACAGACTTATTGCCACTGGCATCTTTAACAAAGGCCATCAAGACTGCAGTTTTCTTTTTCTTGCGCGGTCTTCGCCTAAACATCTTTAACCTCCCGTTGAAACTCATTCCGTGAAGACCTGACTGACATTCCAGTAGAAGATAGCAAGAGGATACTCCTGCCTCTTCTCTGGATATGGAATGGACAACAGTCAATCTGCTCTATATGTACCCTATATTGTTTCTCCTCCAAAGAAATCCAGCCATGATATTGTGCTCGGATTGGCGAATCTCATCCGGATAGTAAGAGGTTCTCCCACTTTTCCCACTTTTACCCAGCTAGTATAGTCAGTTCCTCTGACTCGCGTCGTGTGTACAGTATAGCCATAACCCTGATAATAGGCTACAACACGATCACGAGCCTTTCTGTTTCTGCCGGTAACCAATGCTACCATACCTTTACTCATACTGAATTTCCTCCTGTAAGATTTGGATGATCCCAAGCGTGGGGGATACAGACTGGAAACAAACCATACACATCACATCCATAAATTGGACTCTCGTTTTACTGATTCCTTCACCGTCCGAGGAGCCGAAGTCGTTGCTTCGTCACCTCGGAGGTGTTTTTGAGTTCAATTTGCAGATGTTAGTTCAATATAAATTATTTCCAAACTATATCCCCCATCTTGACGAATCTTTGAGTCAGACCCGGACAGAAAAGAGGAAAATTTTTAAATTCTCTTTTTGCTTGTTAAAGAGCAAAGCAAAACAACCGATAAGATAAATTTTGCCGCATTAATGTATACCATAAATTATAGGTTATGTCAAAAAATTATGAAGTTATAAGGGGAAGATA
>VGKN01000430.1 GCA_016867055.1 Candidatus Omnitrophota bacterium | reverse complement strand
CTTCTTCTTCGCCGCTTAAAATCGCTTCGTTCACCAATAAGTCCACTGCCTCAACCATTTTGCCGTCAGCCGGAATTCTGTCGCCAGAGCCTAAAACAACAAAATCTCCAGGCACCAATTCTCTAGTTTCAACTTCTTTCCTCTGATTGTCGCGAATCACTATGGTTTTAGGCTTTAGAATCTTTTTTAAGGCAGACAGGGTTCTCTCAACGTGATATTCCTGGAAAAAACCCATCAAAGTATTCAGAATGATAACTGCCCAAATTAAGGCCAAATCAAAGTATTCTTTCAAAAAAAGAGAAATAAAACCGATAATAATCAGAATATAAATTAGGGGGTTTTTCAGCTGGGAAAACAAAATTGAAAACCAGGAGATTTTTTCCTTGGCCTGGATTATGTTTTCTCCAAATTTTTTCCTTAATTCCAAAACTTTATCCCCGCTCAACCCTTGATATTGCATAAGATTATTTTACCAAAAAACTACCTGAAGAAATAGGTAGAATTCGCGATCTCGCCCTAGCGGACGATTTTAGAACTTTAGATTGGAATGGGACCTTTAAGTGTCCTGAAGTTATCCTGTCACAAATGAAAGAATTAATACAAACAGCTGGTTAAAATAGGTTCTATTAGGGGCACCGGCCCGACTCCTCTGGAGGGACGGACGCTATTCGAACCTATTTTATGAGCACAAAAGAAGCAAATATATTAGTGGATTCTTGATCTTTCAGCCGTCTTATTTGATACATGTCCTTTCTCCTGCAACTTCAATTATATCTCTAACGCTGACCTCTTTATATAGAAGAGCTCTTTCCAAATTCCACATCCCGTCTATTCCTCCAGCATCAAATATCTGATATTTAGTATCGTATTCGTCTTCAGGCAATAATCCCATAAAATATAGAATGAAAGGATGATATCCAGAAGTGACTATATCGGTAACTTCGAATTCATTCGTATTGTCATTATCAGTAGCTTCGTACTGATTAATATTATTAGACATAAACATGCCTAATACAGGCAACATAAGAATGGGTTGTGAAGGAGGCTTTCCCTCTGGATGTCCGGTCCCTGTTCTACCTCCATATCTATATGTGCCATCATTATTAGACACCCAGTGAATTGCATTCAGCGCGTCTCCTTCTTCGTTAGGAGTATGCAGGCCGGAGTAGAAATGTATATCCTGCCAAATGATTTCCAGTTTAGCTCCGCCCTCTCCTCTGGCAAAACTATCGCCAACATAACAGCACCACTGATGCCCGGTTTCATGTAATAAACCATTAATTATTCCCTCGCTCCTCCTATACATATCTATGCTCCCCATAATGTTTACACCCTTCAATTTGCCTTGAGATGAATAATTTCCTGAATTATCCCAAAGTCCAGGACCAATTCCTTTGATATTTTGGACAACATGGCCGTGAAGTTGTGACCCTAAATTATTAAAAGAGAGAGGCGGCACATAAAAAATACTGATGAAATCATAAATATCATCGTGGGTTTCATAAAACTTTTTATATATACTGCGATACGTTTGGTTTTCATCATCCCCCTGGGGCGAGATTATCGCGACATCATCCCCGGTATCAATTGATGCCAGATTTCTGGTTGCCAAACCAAAAGCTTTTGAAAATTCGTTTTTTATCCAAGATAATTTATTGAGGCGCTCGGGAGTGGCATCATTAGTATTTTGAACAACCAAAATAAAAG
>VGKN01000429.1 GCA_016867055.1 Candidatus Omnitrophota bacterium | reverse complement strand
GACCCACCGCATACTTAGACCAGGATATCTCCAGTAGTCTTTATTACGAACCTGATTATATACATTAACCTGTTTTTCTCCTTCTGTAGTTTTCATTCTGGCTGTTGTTACCACCCTTGGCATCGAAATATTCCCATACGAAATATCTTCATTATCAAAGGGTTTTTCCCCTCCGCGGAATGTTGAAATAAACTGATTTTTCTCTCTTGAAAAACCCCATCCAACATTAATATCTTGTCTTCCTAACCACTCTACAAGACCATTTTTTATGACAATATCAGGCAAGATAAATTCGCCTTCTTTAATAAGCTCCAAATGGCGCGCCATTGTAATAAGCGACATACCAAAAACATCTGAGTTATTAAATTTGTTAAAAAGCCTATCTAAAACAGCCTGAATCCACTGCCTTTGTCTGTCGCTTCTAAAATTAAAACCAAAAATAAATCTCAATGCCTTTTCAATAAAACCAAGCACGCCAACAGGTCCATTTTCATCAATAGTGATAATAGAATCCATCGCTTCATCAAAATGGCCCTGAGCATAGAAGTCCCTCATAACCGCTATAAGCTGGTCACTATTCCAGACATAAATAGCTCCATCTACTGGCGAGCGGATTATTATTTTGTGCTTTACCACTTTGTCCCATAACTCTGGAGCCTCTGCCTTAAGAGTTAACGGATAGTTACTTAGTCCTCCCTTAGCCCTGCCTGCAAGCTGTTCAGCCGCATCTGTAATTTCCTTAGAAACTCTTATCAATTCTTCATAGGTAGTTTGGAGTTCAGGGGGAAGTTGAAAGCCTCCTTTTCCTAATTCTTCCAGGAATGCAGCCCATCGCGATGCCTCCTCTGCTCCATAGTCAGAGTGATAGCTGAACATATCAATAATAGTCTCTGGAGGAATGCCCAACCCCTCTAAAAATGGTCTTACTGATTCAGGTGTTGGGATACGACCAAGTGGGGTATCAACTGCCTCAACCTGCACACCTTCAAACTTACCCGCCATTGCCAGCGCAAGCCAAATAAGTCGCACATCCTGACGAAACCCTGGCCATCCTTTGCGGAACTGGTCAAAGTGGAAGAAGGCTGGAAGTCTGCCTTTTCGCTGGGCCTGGTTCATAACATAAAGCCATGTCTCAAGATGCTGTTGCTCTGTTGTAGCATAGAATGGCCTTAGCGCAAATGGATCTGACCTACGTCTTCCAATCTTAGCTCCCTCAACAGCTGCCGTTTCCTGCGGAGCCATAAATAATCCATCCAAGATTGCTCGTTCCAAGGTAGCCAGTTGAACAAGGGGTGGTTGACCATCTGGGTTTCTACCGCCGAAGAGAATTGC
This sequence comes from Candidatus Omnitrophota bacterium, assembly GCA_016867055.1. The sequence continues at coordinate 383 of VGKN01000429.1, read as the reverse complement.
ATCAATCCGCCCGCCAATATGCCAATTAGGAGAACCACTTGGAAGATTTACTCTGTTCACTGTAAAACGGGCGTTTGGATGTGCCCAGGGGTCTTTACGCCTATCCTTTTGCCTTTTTGCAATTGGTTCACCAGTCCAATCAAGCCAACCTTCCAAACTTTTAGGAGCCTCGTCGGTTTCTCCTTTAACCCACCTCCTATATTGTTCTAATTCGGCAGAATCAATCGGCACCTCATCACTAAGTTCCTCCCACCACACCCTACCATCAATATGGAGGGCTACGTTGGTAAAGATTACTGGTTTATTTCTTGGTTTGATTTCCGGACCCAATGTCGCCTCCACAAGACGAGGATTGGTTCTGCGACCTGTTTTTGGCGCCACTG
>VGKN01000428.1 GCA_016867055.1 Candidatus Omnitrophota bacterium | reverse complement strand
CGTGGGTCGTAGGATGTGTGTCTATACTAAAGAAGGAGTAAAATTTGCGGAGTATATAAAAAAAGGAGATGAATTATTAACATTTGATGAAAAAAAGAATTTAGTGTATACAAAAGTTGGAGAAATATTTAAACGCCAAGTAAGTGAAATACTTGAAATTGAGATAAATAATGGCATAAAGATTAAAGTTACAGAGGAACACCCAATATATGTCAAGGGTAAAGGGTGGGTAACAGCAAACGATGTAATAATAGGCGATGAAGTATTAATAGTTAAGGGAAGAAGCGGGATAAAAAAAAGAAGAAATTTAACTTTTAAGAAAGATTATAACTTAGGATATTTTGTGGGAGCATTAGCTAGCGATGGTTCTATCTGGAGAAATCAAATTAGATTGGAAGTAAATAATAGAAATTTTGCAGAAAAATTTGCTTTTTCTATTAGAGAATCTTTTGGACTGGAGACTAAGATTGAAGAAATAAGTAAACCAAGTGGATTTTTAGCAAAAATAATCAAGCAATATAGAGTGAGAGTGGTTTGCGGAGAATTAGTAAGAATAGTTAAAGATATTTTTGAAGGAGAGAAAAAAACAAAAAATTTTCATTTACCAAAAATTATTTTAGAGAACGAGAATATTTTTAAAGGATTTTTGCATGGATATTTAGATGGAGATGGTTATATATATAAAGGTAAGAATGGAAAGTTCAAGTATGCGAGAGTATTTAGTAGTAATAAAGTTTTTTTAGGAGAACTTGCAGAAATATTTAATTCTCGTATAGGAAGATGCAGTAGCCCTAACGAGTATGAACTTCATATACCTGCCCAGTGGATTTTTGAACTTAAGAGAAAAGATTCTTATAGGCCTTTTTTTCCATCAAAAGAGAATTTCGAATTTAAAAATTATGAATTTAGAATGGTCAAAAACAGAAAAATTAGAAGGACGATTAGGAAAAAATACATAGTTTATAATTTTTCTTGCCATCCATTTAAGACTTTTATAATAAATGGTGTGTGGGTACATAATTGCGAACATCATCTCTTACCTTTTATAGGTAAAGCCCATATTGCTTATATTCCTAGGAGATGTCGAGTTACAGGATTAAGCAAATTGGCACGAGTAGTGGATATTCTTTCTCGGCGCCTTCAGGTACAGGAGAGGCTAACTACCCAGGTTGCTGAAATTGTTATGTCAAAGCTTAAGCCCCAAGGTTGCATGGTAGTGATTGAGGCTGAACATTTATGTATGTCCATGAGGGGTGTCCAGAAACAAGGAACACTTACCGTTACCTCTGCCGTAAGAGGTATCTTTAAGACCAATTCAAAGACCCGTTCAGAGGCCATGGCACTCATAAAATCTTAGGTCATGGATTTTCCTAAACTCTCCATTAACTTAATTTTTATTCTTGTAATAAGTATCCTATTCGTATATTTTAATACCCTTTTTAATAATTTTGTATGGGATGATTTTGAACATATCGTTGATAATTACAGGATAAAGGATATAAGATACATATTCAGCATTTTTAAACAGAATATAATAGTTGGTGGCTATAAGACCTCCAACTACTATAGACCACTGCAACATATCTCGTACATGGTTGACTATAAAATCTGGGGACTTAACCCATTTGGATTTCATCTTGGGAATCTCTTATTGCATATTCTAAACGGCACGTTATTATATCTTGTTATCTTTTATCTGACAAATGACAATATTGTATCTTT
>VGKN01000427.1 GCA_016867055.1 Candidatus Omnitrophota bacterium | reverse complement strand
TATCTGAATGCTCAAAACTTTTTTCCTTATCAAAAATGCCTCCACTAAAATCATTGTGAACATCCCACAAACTATATCAGAGGATAACATAAGTTTCCTTGGGTCTATGTTTTTATCTACGGCAATCCCTATGGTTTTTCCTGATATTAAATCATCAATCTCATCCGGCGTCTCTTTTGGATGGAGCTTCACAAATAAGGTAATAGGCCGGCCCAAATCCTTTTTCAAAATATAGAGGGCTTTTATTAAGCTATTTAAAATTGTAAGTTGTGTATAGCCCAGATAACCTGGCTCATCGGCGCTATTAGGTCTTGTTTTTGTGAGGGGCTGGGAAAAAAATGAGATTAGGATATCGCTATTTGAAATATTTAGTTCGTCTCGGAATTGTATAACCTTTTCTTTGTCAAAAGTCTTTGCCAATTCAAATAGGCCATCAAAATATGGCTGTCCTGTTATAAGCAGTCTCTCTGGCTCAAAACCTTCTTTTATCATTTCTTCTTTGGTAAATTCATCCATCACGCCAATAAAATCTGGTAAAAAGGCAAGGCGTTTGTTAGTTTCTAAACAGCTGAACCTTTGCGAATAATTATTCCAGAAATCTAAAAGGGCAAAGGTCTTTATCTTCATTTTTCTAGCAGCAAGAACAATATCATCTTCTATGCTTCTTCCGAGACTTGTCCCAAGCACAACGAGGTCTGGTTTTTCTTTGTCTAGCAAATACTCCATTGTTGTCGGAGAAATCTCGGTAATATTAAAATCTTCAAGTTTTTTAAATGGGATCTTTCTTTTTTTAAATACATCTTCGGAGAATTTATATCCTATTGATGTAATTTCCACCTCTCCTTCACTTATAAGTTTAAGTACCACCGGCGAGAGTGCTTCAGCGCCTCCTGGGTCTTTGCAGGCAACGAGTATCTTTGGTTTTGAGCTCATAGTCATATAACCATCTTAATAGATTTTGTGATGTATTATTCTCATACTCATACAGATATTAAAATATTATTTTTTAACAACAGGATTATCTTAAGTCTTATTCGCATATTCTTTTAATTTGTCCAAGTTTTCAAAAACCTTTTCAATTGCCAGAACAAAAATATCAATTTCTTTAAAAGTAAGGGGTATGCGACAGATATTTGTGGTCATAACTTCTTTCTCTTCCAAACGCTCGGTAACAGGACATAATCCCTTTTTGTATTCTACATTGCGCGAGTAATAGGCGCAAGAAAATGGACAATTTTTATCTCCATATACCTTTTTTCTCTGATATATAGACTGAAGGTAGAGTGGGTGCATATAACCAGCTGTTAAGGAAACGCCTTCAGCCCTAACTGCTTTTACAAAAAGGTCCCTTGAGATGCCAATTTTTTCCTCATCAAATTTCATTGTATAAAGATAATAAACATGCCTTGCATACTCCAACACCTTGGGAGTTGTAATACCTTTGAAATTGCGGAGTTTATCTGTTAGATGATTGGCAAGTTTTATCTTATATAGTGTAAGTTCTTCAAGGCGTTTAAGTTGGGTAAATCCAATAGCAGCTTCTATTTCAGGAAGGCGATAATTCCATCCAAGAACATTTGTTTCACAGTTTAAATCTGGTATATCATCAACAACCGCTTCTCCATGATTTCTGATAAGCTGAAGTTTTAATGCTAACTTTTCATCGTTTGTAATTGCTACTCCACCCTCTCCAGTCTGGATGGTTTTATGGTAATTTAAGCTAAAAATT
>VGKN01000426.1 GCA_016867055.1 Candidatus Omnitrophota bacterium | reverse complement strand
TCTATTCATAATATTTCTCCCATTTGATTAATGAAAAATAGCTACTTAGTAAATCTGTTTCGTCAGTTCCTCGTTAATCCATCTTCAAGCAATCCCCGAAGGACGGTTGATACGTATCAGTTGTCCCAAAAAATTTGAATAAATACTAATTACTTTATCAATTCTATAAGCCAAACTCTCAAAATCCGGATCAAAAGAACATACAATAATACCGGAATGATTTTTATTTTGATTATGCAGATGAACGAAATGTTTTCGATTAAGAGTTAGCAATATTCGTCCTGTATCAAGTGCAAAATTCAAAACAGCTTCATCAGACATTGATTGACCTGTCTGACCCACATTTTGCATTGTCAATACATCATGCCCTAGCTGTCTTAATTTTTCAACTGCAGGTAAAGGAAAATTCTCATTTGAGTATAATCGTGCCATTTTAGGCTTCCTCATTCTCTTTTATCTGCTTTTCAATCTCTTCCTTATGTGAACAATAATATGCCCAAGCATTAGACAAATCTTCTGTTCGTAACGACGGATAGCTACTTAACAAATCCGCTTCGCTAATTCCCAATTGTCTTGCCTGTATCAATACCCAAACGGGAATCCTTGTGCGGACAATACGCGGTTCGCCTCCGCATACGTCTGGGGTGCTATCAATTCCCGGAAAAGCATCTCCCAGGTCACGAGCAATCCATTGAAGCAATTCAGCTTTTTCCCCTCGTGTCATTGTTTCGAGTATTTTTTCCAGTTCCTCTATTTTACTCATTTATATCACCTATCCAAAATTAACAAACAACGATGTATTCAGCAAAAGATTCTTGCTTTGGAATGGATAACACATCTTTAAGCAATCCCTGAACTTGCATTTCTATTTTTACTCCCTTAATTTTGATCATCTCTTTTTATAATTACCTCTGAAATTGCTTGTGGCACTAAATTTTCCAAACCAATTTTAGCTAGCTCTTTTCTCATTTCGCTAAGATTTTTCTCGTTTATTTCCCGCCCAGAATACTTGTCTGTTATTTTTTTTCAATTCATTTTCAACCCAAATTGGCATCGTAAAAGGGACTCCAAGAACCTCTCTTAGTATTTCTGTGGCTGTTTTCGCCTTATTGACCAAATCAAGGAGCATACTATCTACTTTTCTCTCATCATTATATTTCAATACATAAACATTAGAATCTTTTACTGAACCAACTATCAAGGGATTATGTGTAGAGACAATGAATTGAATACCCGGAAAAGCTTTGAGGAAATCCGGAAGTATTGCTCTTTGCATTGTTGCATGCAAATGGTTTTCCACTTCGTCAATTAATACAGTAAATTCATCTTTTTCATCTTTTGCAAATGTATAGATTTGCCATGCTAAATTTATTAAAGCATTTATGCCATCTGAAACTGCATCCAATATAAAATCACCTGAATCAGTAATTAGAACAAGCTCCTGCTTTCTTATAGAAAATTCTTTGAAACCCAATGATTTAGGTAGAATTTCCCTCAATATATTTTGAAATCCCTCATAATAGCTTATTTGCTCAGGGTCTGACTCAATAACCTGATTTCCATAGCCATATACTGCCCATGTAATAAGGGTTTCCTTAATAAAGTAATTGCTTGATGGTCCTCCACCAGAACCCAATATCCGTTCTCTGGCTCTAAAAGAAACAATATCAAAAGCTTCCCTTTTATCTCTTTTTCTAAGTGGCAAATTTGTAAGTGTATAATAGTTGATC
>VGKN01000425.1 GCA_016867055.1 Candidatus Omnitrophota bacterium | reverse complement strand
ACTTCACTGCTTGAAGCAATGGTTATGGGCTCATTTCCAATACAGTCTGATACTTCGTGTGCAAATGAGTGGTTTGAAAATGGGAAGACTGGAATCCTTGTAAAAGCTGAAGACCCTGAGAATATACAGAAAGCTATAAGAAAAGCTATTGCAGATGATGATATGGTTAACAGAGCAGCTGAATTAAATTATGAGATGCTTTATGAGAGGTTAGAGTATTCAAAAATAAAAAATAAGGTTGTCAATACTTATAAAGATTTAGTTAATGAAAGTGGCTAAGATAAAGGTAAAAGCCACTTAAAGTATGATATCATGTGCAAATTTGTATAAAATTATCAAGGCAAAAATAAGGAATTAAAATCATGGAAAAAATCAGTGTTTTGGGGATGGGTTATATAGGACTTCCGACTGCATGCATGCTGGCAAACAGCGGTTTTGAAGTTCTGGGAGTTGAGATTGATAAAGAAATTATAAATAAGTTGAATTCAGGCAAACTTCATATAGAAGAGCCTGAGCTTGAAAAGATATTTTCAAGTGCATTTGAAAACAATAGATTAAGGGTTTCACTGGAGCCAGAAAGATCCGATGTATTCATAATAGCTGTGCCTACGCCGCTTGACCATCGTAATAAAGCTGATTTGAGCTATGTAATAAGTGCCGTAAATAAAATTAAAGAAAAGATTAAAAAGGGTAATCTTGTAATACTCGAGTCAACCTCACCTCCGGGAACAACACGAAATATTGTCGGTAAAATGATTACGAACAGTACAGGATTTATTGCGGGCAGGGATTACTACCTTGCTTTTTGTCCTGAAAGGGTTCTTCCGGGAAAAATAGTTTATGAACTTGAAAATAATGACAGAATAGTGGGTGGTGTTGATAAAAAATCTTCTGAGGCTGCAGAAAGTATTTATAAAACTTTTGTTAAAGGAAAGATATTTTTAACCGATCTTGAGACTTCTGAGTTTGTAAAGCTTGCTGAAAATACTTACAGGGATATAAATATAGCATTTGCAAACGAACTTAGCCTTATTTGCAAAGATTACGGAATTGATATCCGGGAAGTAATAAAGTATGCAAATATGCATCCGCGAGTAAAAATTTTAAATCCTGGTCCGGGTGTGGGAGGGCACTGCATACCAATTGACCCATGGTTCATCCTGGAAAATACAGACAGAAAAGATACTTTAATTGAAAAGTGCAGAAAAATAAATAACAGCATGCCTTTTATAATTTCTGAAGAGATTGCTGAAATTGTTGGAAAGTACAGGGACCCAAAGGTTACAATTTTTGGCTTCAGCTACAAGGAGAATGTAGGTGATATAAGAGAAAGCTCTGCAATTACTATTAACAATGAGCTTATGGAAAAGGGGATTAAAGTTTTGATTTATGATCCTTTAGTTGTAAACACGAAGTATAAATTTTCAGGTCTGGAAGAGTCTGTTAAAGGCTCAGACCTTGTTTTGCTTTTTTCAGGTCATAGTGTTTTCAGGGATATCGATCTTAAATCGGTTTATAATTTATTGAGAAATAAGAATATTTTTGATACAAGGAATTTTTTTGATAAATCAACTATAGAAAAATTAGGGTTTAATTATTACAGGCTTTAATATACGAAAGCACAGTAAAAACCTTTAGGCAGGAATGCAAAATCCAGTTTCCAGAACTATGCAGGCAGAAATGGCAGTTATATTAACATTTTGGAAGAGTTTTATTACAGTTTAATTAAAGAT
>VGKN01000424.1 GCA_016867055.1 Candidatus Omnitrophota bacterium | reverse complement strand
AACATCCAAAGATCGGTAGCTTGTTGGGAGGAATACCTATTACAGATAATCCTGAGGAGATAAAAAACGCTGACTGCCTCATTGAATTTACATTACCGGAGGTAACCCTTGAACACCTAAAGGTTGTTCTCAAATATAGGAGGGCTATTATAATTGGGACAACAGGCTTGACAAACGAACAGAAATCTAAGATAGTAGAAGCGTCTAAAAATATACCTATTGTTTTTTCTCCTAATATGTCTATAGGGGTAAATTTACTGTTTAAAATTGTAAAAGAAACAACTCAAGCATTAAGGGATTATAAAGTAAGCATTGTGGAAGCCCATCATATACACAAAAAAGATGTGCCTTCAGGAACAGCGAAACGAATGGCAGAGATAGTTAAAGAATTTTCCGGAAAGGAGGTTAGCGATATAAAATCAATTAGAGAGGATGAAATTATTGGCGACCATGAGATTATTTTTGATAGCCCGCTTGATACAATAAAACTCATTCATTCTGCAAAAACAAGGGATATTTTCGCTAAGGGTGCTCTGGAAGCCGCCAAATGGCTAATAAAAAAGAAGGCTGGCTTATTTGATATACAGGAGGTTGTGGAAGGGAGGTTAAGTTAATATGAAGAAAATCGCTGTAATCTTAATTTCTATTATTACTTTTATTTTAACCAATAAAGCAATGGCTTTGGAACTTAAGTGTTCATCCTTTAAATCAAACGAAGAAATACCTTTAAAACATACATATAACAATGAAAATCTTTCTCCTTGGCTTATATGGTCTGATGTTCCTCCAGGAACAAGAAGCTTTGCGCTTATATGCGATGACCCTGACGCTCCTGTTAAAACATGGGTACATTGGGTCATATTCAATATACCCGAAGAGACCAGAGAACTTAAAGAGAATCTGCCCAATCAAGAGATTCTGGATAATGGAGCAATTCAAGGTGTGAATGATTTTGGTGAAATAGGCTATAGCGGACCTTCACCCCCGCCCGGCACAGTTCATAGATATATATTTAAACTATATGCGTTAGATACAACGCTTAATTTAAAACCCAAAGCAACCAAGGACGATTTATTAAAGGCAATGAAAGACCATGCAATAGGAGAGGCAAGACTCATAGGAATATTTGGAAGATAGATATAATTATATTTCTTTAAGATCACATCAAATTTAGAGCGATGAATGTCAACTTATCAAATAGGTTAAAAAAGTTACCGCCATATCTTTTTGTCGAGATAGATAAGGCAAAAAGAAAATTGAGAGAAGAGGGTAAAGACTTAATTGACTTGGGTATCGGAGACCCTGACCAGCCAACCCCCCAGTTTATTATTGATAGGCTTTATGAAGCATCAAAAGACCCTTCTAATCACAAGTATGCCTTGGATAATGGAATGCATATCTTAAGAGAGGTTATTTCAGAGTGGTATAAAAAAAGATTTAATGTGAATTTAAATCCTGAGACTGAAATCTTGCCTCTGATTGGCTCAAAAGAAGGTATAACACATTTCCCCTTTGCTATATTGAACAAGGGCGATTATGCTCTTATACCCGATCCTTGTTATCCACCCTACAAAGGAGGAACAATACTCGCTGAGGGCAAGGTTTTTCTTATACCTCTTTTATCAAAAAACGACTTTTTGCCTGATTTAAAAAGGATTCCCTCATCTATTTTAAGAAAAACAAAAATAATCTTTGTAAATTATCCTAACAATCCAACATCGGCAGTTGCTCCGGATGAA
>VGKN01000423.1 GCA_016867055.1 Candidatus Omnitrophota bacterium | reverse complement strand
GCCAACCTGCTATGAATAAAAATAGAAACAGAAATAGTATCAATGAAAAGTTACTGTTTCTCATGGAATCCTCCTGTCATCTAATAAAGTGCTGCCTATAAACAAAAAACCCTCGCTAGGCTTACGCCTCTGCGAAGGTTTTACTTTTTTTACGTCCGGGTTCCCCCTTCAACGCGGGACTTCTAAATTATGGTTTTAGTATACTCCTTTTTTAAGATTTGTCAAGAGGCTAGTTACAAGCCCCTTAACTCTTCCCTGAACTCCTCTGCTACCTTTACGCCCCAAACAATCCTAATGTCTTTAGATATGCCTTGCTGCCTCAGCATCTTTGCTGTTCGTTCCAACCAATCCTCTTTTTCGTGACCCCTCAAGTAAATCGTCTGCTTATCCCAAAAACATATTCCCCTGATGTAATCATCAAACTTGCCCTTGCCATAATTTAAAATCATCATTTTATGATGCGTGTAGGGTATGTCAAAAAGAAGTTCTCCGGATTCAGGCTGATAGCAGAATTTAAAGATGCAATTTTTCCTGCCGTACAAATATATTGAAGCGAATATTCGCCCCTTATCTATAATCCAATGTTGTGCTAACTTCTTTGGTATTTTAGGAATTTTCATTGGACTCTTCCCACTGCTTAGCCGGGTCTCCCGGCTTATCAAAAAGATAGTCTTTCAAGCTGTCAAAATTGTTTCTCAGCAGCGGCTGTCTATCTAACATCCTTTTTAAATGCATGGCTGCTCGCTGATCTATTGCGTTAAGTCTCATGGCGGTCAAATAACATCTAGCTGCTTCAAAATGCCTGCCCTGGAATTCCAAGCTAACTCCGAGGTTTTTCCAGGCATTATGCGCTTTTGGGTTAATCTGTATCGCCTCTCTGCACAGTACCTCTGCTTTTTTGTATGCCATCCTGAAGTTATAGCAAAAAGCGAGATTGTTGCGCTGATAGTAGTTTAACCATGCGTCTTGCACTCCGAGTCCGATGCTCTTTATGTAATATTTCGAGGCCCTGTTAAAATCTTTTTTTCCTTCGCATACTTGCCCCAGCTTAAATAATATGTGCGCATTCCAAAGCGGATAATCGGTGAACTGATGCTCTAAGATACTTATCAAGTCATCATATTTATTGGCGTAGCGATAAACAGACATCAATTCACCCAGGATGCGCAGTCTTTCATTCGCTTCGTCCGCAAACGTCAGGGAATCGAGCAGCGCCTTTTCTTTGCCTTCCAAAGCAAAATGAACTACTACAAATGGATCATAGTCAATGTACAACTCCGCAAGCATATCCCTCTTTTTTACCCTTCCCATATCTTTTCTCCTTTCTGCCAACAAAAAAGCCCTATGGCTAAAAAGAAATAACCATAGGGCTATCGGCTTTTTAGCACCTTGTTTAATCCTAGGCGGCTGCAAGTATCCATAAATCAACCCGCCTTTTCATATCTATAAAGAACTGCTCCGGTGTTAAAGCACCGGCGTATACATAAAAAATCGGCGCTTTAGCACATTTATATAGCGGAGCAAGTAACCTTCTTAAATGACCGCTTTTACATTTATTTTAACATGAAATTTGTTTTTGTCAATACCCAATACTCAAAAGGAAAAAAGAGACCCCAGCAAAATCTCATTTCCTTTTTCCCAGAGTATTTCTATCGGAAAATATGGTTCCCCTACTGGATGTGTCCGCAAAAAATACCTTGTCTTAACCAATTCTTTTATATATTCTACTTTACCTGCCT
>VGKN01000422.1 GCA_016867055.1 Candidatus Omnitrophota bacterium | reverse complement strand
AACATAAATTTTCTCAGGCTTTGATTCATAAGCGACTCTAAGAACGCGTGTATCATCAAAACCCTTTTGAGCGATTAGCCTTTCTTTATAGCCTACATCTATTCTATCAGGATTCCTGATAATATCTTCAACCTTTTCTTTTGACACATCAATGCCATGAGACTTTAATATCTCAATTTTTAGAAGTGAATGCATGCTAAATTCTATATCAGTTGGCATAGACTATTTTACCTCAATATGATATTTGCTGTTTGTGTGTGTTAGCCGTCCGTTGCGGGCATTCTTTAAAATAGAACCTCCCCTTTTCTTTATATCATGCCATCAAATAATTATTGTCAATTGTCAAGGGCAGACCCCTTATTCTCTTCTAGAAAATTCATTCAGAGAATGGCTTGCATCAAGGACTTTTTGGACAAATGCTGCTGCATAAAAAGTAGAATCTTTTGCAATATATTCGGCAAGTGACTCAAGGTCAGAAGTAGCTTCAAATGACCAGATTACTTTGCGAGCTATTTTGACATCATCTTCTCAACTTCTTCCTGTGTGTAAACTCGTCCTTCCTCTGCATCTTTCAATCCGCGTTCAATTTTTTGAAGAACATAAAGATGATACTGAACGTCTTCCAGAGTGCAATCATCCGGCAAACGTTTGAGAAGATCGCTAACTTCTTGTTTGGCTGTCTGCATTTTTACCTTCCTTTTTTATCATACCCAAAATGGAGCGAAGCGACATTTTGGGTATCGTTCAAGGCCAAGAGAAGTGCGATAGCATTTGGATGTTAATCTTTTGGCCTGTGTTAGCGGACGTATGACCAATTTTCAAGCAGCTATCAAAGCCTCCTCATTTTGAATAACAATTTTAGGATTTGGATTTTTGGGCGGAACAGGCAAGCCTTGCTCCTTTAATAAATTAACATGATCAAGTATCCCCCATTTAGCTTTGTACAAACAATCCTCGATAGAATGTCCGATTCCTGAAAACCCTGGTAAATCAGGAGAATAAAATCCAAAGAAATCAGGTTCCTTTGTCGCCTCAATTATCAAAGAATATTCTAAATCTATCATCCTAATATCACCTCCATTCCTTTTATTTCTTTATCCCAGCATCTTTTAATATTGCATGACATGTACCTTTAGGGACTTCCTTTGAGCCGTGATAATCAACCCTGATCAAATTGTTCCAGCCGGGTTTACCGTAATAACGGATAGAACCCTTTTCCTTTACAATACTAAACCCATTCTGTTCCAACAACCGAATAAGTTCACTGAATTTCATGCAATATTTTCATTTCTTAATAAATATTATACTTTTCCTTTAAAAAATTGGTCATATGTACGCTAACGGGGCGGGTCGGCGAAGCCCCGACGGAGTCGGGGTTTGGGCGTAGCCGTTGACCCAGAGATAGACGGCATCGCTACGCTTTATGAATGCCATGTTATACATTGATAACCTTTACTTTATAAGGCAGAGAAAAATTAGCAGCTCTTCTCCTAAAGAGAATAAACAGCCATAGGAATTTTACTTTCTACCTTTCTTCTACCTTGAACACTCGATTCTATTGTTTTGAGAACATTTGCTGCATAATATTTTGTTCCACACTTTTTGCATACACTAACAGGTACATTTTTTATAAGGATATACTTATCTCCAACTTTTCTGGGCAGGTCAATTATTTTCTCAACAATTGTGCCACTGCAATATTCACATTGCTCTCCTTCCCAAAATCCCAATTTAATACCTCCTTTCA
>VGKN01000421.1 GCA_016867055.1 Candidatus Omnitrophota bacterium | reverse complement strand
ATAGACGTGGATGAGCATATCCATGATGCAATAGTAAAATTTAAAGGTCTTAGGATACTTAAGCAACAGCCATGGGAATGTTTTATATCTTTTATTCTCTCTCAGAACAGCAATATTCCCAGAATAAAGAAAATGATAATTAATGTATCAAAATTTTATGGCAAGGAGATTTTGTTAAATGGGTATAAAAATTTTAGATTTCCTCTTCCTTCAGATTTAACAAAGGCAAATGGAAAAGATTTAAAAACCATTGGACTTGGTTATAGAGCACACTATATAATTGAAACCTCAAAAAAATTTTTAAAAGAAGAAGATAAATTCCTATCCATATTTGATAAGTCATATGAAGAAGCAGAAAAATATCTATTAGATTTTCCAGGAGTTGGAGATAAGGTAGCAAACTGTACTTTATTATTTGCGTTTAAAAAATATGAAGCTTTTCCTGTTGATACATGGGTAAGAAGGATAATTGGAAAATTATATTTTAAAGGAAAAGAAAATCTAACGAATAAAAAGATAAAAAAGTTTGCTAGGAGGCATTTTGGTAGATTTTGCGGATATGCCCAGCAATATCTTTTTTATTCTCACGCAATTTTTAAAGCTGATAAGTGTTAAGGAGAAATATAAATGCATAAAATAGTTCTTTTGCGCCATGGAGAAAGTATCTGGAATAAAGAAAACAGATTTACCGGCTGGACAGACGTAGATTTATCGGATAGAGGGATAGAAGAAGCGAAAAAAGCAGCGCAGGTTTTAAAAAAAGAGAATTTTGTTTTTGATGTTGCATTTACCTCTGTATTAAAAAGGGCGATACGGACTTTATGGATTGTGCTTGATGAAATGGATATTATGTGGATACCTGTTTATAACTCATGGAGGCTTAATGAGCGTCACTATGGAGCGCTACAGGGGCTGAATAAATCTCAGATGGCAGAGAAATTTGGGGAAGAACAAATTTTGATATGGAGGAGAAGTTACGATATTGCACCTCCCTCCCTTGATAAGAATGACCCACGTTCACCTATCAATGACCCAAGATATAAAGACTTAGACCCGAAAGATATTCCTCTTACTGAATGCTTAAAAGATACTGTTACAAGATTTCTTCCATACTGGCATAAGACTATAGCTCCAATCATAAAGTCAGGGAAAAGAACAATAATCTCAGCCCATGGGAATAGCCTAAGGGCACTTGTAAAATATCTGGATAACATATCGGATGAAGAAATAGTGGGATTAAATATTCCTACCGGCATACCACTTATATATGAACTCGATAGTGATTTAAAACCCATAAGGTATTATTATTTGGGAAATCCGGAGGAGATAGAAAGAGCAATATCTGAGGTAGCGAAACAGGGAAAGACGAAGAAAGAGAAATAACAAATTCTTAGCAAAAAAACTCAAAGCGCAAAACTAAAACTCAAGGCTAAAAGTTTTAAACTTTGTACTTTAACTTTGCATTTTTCGCTTTAAGTTTTACGCTTCCATTTGACATCTGGATTTATAGATGCATGCTCATAAAACTAGAATTAGAGTCAGGTACCAAGAGACTAACAATATGGGTATAGTCTATTATTCGAATTATTTTGTCTACTTTGAGGTGGCAAGGACGGAATGTTTCAGAGATATAGGAATAGTCTATACGGAGATAGAAAAAAATGGTATATATCTGGTGGTTGTAGAGGCATTTTGTAGTTATATCTTGCCAGTTCGCTACGATGATGTGATAGAAATAGAGACATCCGTTA
>VGKN01000420.1 GCA_016867055.1 Candidatus Omnitrophota bacterium | reverse complement strand
AATCTTGGCTATGGATGGAGAGGGACCCTCCGGTGGTAGAATAAGAAATTTGGGTCTTATTGTAATAGGTCAAGATGCAGTAAGCGTTGATACGATTTTGGCTCGCATAGCCAACATAGACGTTAATGAAATATCTACTATAACCGAGGTAAATAAACTTGGCATTGGCGAATCAAATCTTGAAGCAATTGAGATACGAGGAGAAAACCTTAAGGCAATAACAGTTAAAGATTTTAAACTCCCGAGTAGTTCTATCTTGGCAAGATTGCCCAAGCCTATTGTCAAGAATGTTGCAAGGCTTATTACCTTTAAGCCATACATAAATAAAAAACAGTGCACCAGATGTAATATCTGCGTAAGGAGTTGCCCGGTTAATACGATAAAAGAAAAGAACAACTACCTGCAGATTAACTACAGCGGGTGCATAAATTGTATGTGCTGTTTTGAGGTCTGCGCATTTGGGGCGGTTGAAATAAAAAGAAGTTTTCTTGTAAAAATATTTTCTATTATGGAATATAGGAGAGATTATGAATCTTGAAACTATAAGATGGCGAAATGGCTATATAGAACTTATAGACCAGCTGGAGCTCCCCCTGAGGTTGGTGTATGTGAAGTGTAAGGATGTAGAAAGTTTGCACCATGCGATAAAGGGGCTTAGGGTAAGGGGTGCACCCGCGATAGGGATAGCTGCTGGTTTAGGGGTCTATCTGGGCATCAAGGATTTTAAAGGAAGTCCTGCCAAATTTGAAAAAAGGTTAAATAAGGTTATAGGGTACATAGGCTCTTCAAGGCCTACCGCTATAAATCTCTTTTGGGCATTGGATAGGATGTATAGGGTGTTTGAAGAGAATAAGGATAAGGGTGTAGAAAAAATAAAAAGATTACTCTTTAGAGAGGCTATGGGTATTATAGAAGAGGACAGGCTCGCCTGCCGAAGAATGGCATCCTTTGGAGCCACATTTATTAAAGATAATGATAGCATACTTACCCACTGTAATGCCGGCGCACTTGCTACATTTGACTATGGCACGGCGCTTGGTGTTTTATATAAAGCAAGGGAGCAAGGGAAACGCTTCAGGGTTTTTTTTGATGAGACAAGGCCACTTCTTCAGGGTGCACGCTTGACTGCCTGGGAACTTTTAAGACACAAGATAGATGCAACCTTGATATGCGATAATATGGCAGCAGAGGTTATGAAAAAAGGGCTTGTAAATAAGGTGCTTGTAGGGGCTGACAGGATTGCCTCTAATGGCGATGTGGCTAACAAGGTAGGCACCTATTCTGTGGCTTGCCTTTCAAAAACGCACAATATACCCTTTTATGTTGTAGCACCTATTTCCACATTTGATATGAGTCTAAAAAGCGGAGAGGATATACCTATTGAATTTAGAAAACCGGAGGAGATTATCTGGATAAAGGACATCCAGATAGCGCCAAGAGATATTAAGGTGTATAATCCTGCATTTGATGTAACGCCGCATAAACTTATAACCGCAATGATAACAGACATAGGAATATTTAAACCACCGTATGAAAAAGGTTTGCTGAAGGTTAAAAGATTAATTAAACATTAATGTTCACCCAGCTCCTGCACGCAGGGGCTGGGCTCACAAGGATTTTCGCGATGGATAAGATATCCGAGATAGGTGAGTTTAATCTTATAAATAGGATAAGAAAATTTATAAGGTATAAGGATAAAAATGTAGTATATGGTATAGGAGATGATGCGGGAGTATTGCGGTATACGAAAACAAAA
>VGKN01000419.1 GCA_016867055.1 Candidatus Omnitrophota bacterium | reverse complement strand
ACTCCGCAGCGACCCCTGATAATCAAAAGGTATCTTTTTATCCGTGCCCTCTATTTTTTGCTGAGTAAGCCAAATAATCCTGCGTTTCTTAAGCTCAACCGGCGCAGCAAGCTCGCCTACCCTGATGCGATGACCTTGGAGGTCACCAAGAATTCTTATGCGCCTACAATATTTTGTGTTTAAAAGCCGAATGAGACCTATCCTGTGGAGTAACTCCTGTGGCGTGGCATGGGAAAAATTCAGGCGCACAACATCCATCCCAGCACGCATCATTTTTCTAAGTACTGTCTCGCTTGAGGATGCCGGGCCAAGCGTACAGATTATCTTGGTCTTAACCATAGAATTCTTTCATAGTGTCTGGCTTACTTATAAATAAGCATTCAGCACATATTCCTGAACCATTCTCTGTGTATTAAAAAATGAGGCGTTTAATGCTATTGCATGGCGCATAACTTCAATCCATTTATCTTTATTCTGATAAAACATAGGAATTATTATCCCCTCTAATTTGTGATACAGATCCTCGACATCCTGAGCGCTATCTGTATTCTGCTTTTGTATGGAGCCGATTGCCCAACCAGTTACGTTCTCAATACATCCCTCTATCCACCACCCATCAAGAACACTTAAGTTGGGAACTCCGTTAAGACAAGCCTTCATACCGCTTGTGCCAGAAGCCTCCTGAGGCTTCAAAGGCGTATTCAGCCAAAGGTCAGCACCTGAAGTAATGAGTTTTCCTAATTCCATATCGTAATTTTCAAGATAAACAATTTTAACCTTGGGCTTTAATTCTTTAATTTTTGAGAAAATCCTCTTTATCAATTCCTTCCCACCGTTATCTTTAGGGTGTGCTTTCCCAGCGTAAACAATCTGTATCTGGCCTACTTTGTCATTAATCTCAATAAGCCTGTTAGAGTCACTTAATAAAAGGTCTGCCCTCTTATAGGACGTAGCGCGCCTGGCAAAACCTATGGTAAATACGTCATAATCCATACCTATATTAGTGCGGCTATTCACATAATCAATGAGCTCTCTTTTAGTGCTGTAATGCGCCTGCCATATCTGGTCTTTGGGGATACTCAATGCATAACGCAAAGAAAAATAATCCGCTTCCCACTCGGGGATGTATTTATCATAGAGACTCTTAAAGTAAGGAGACACCCAGGAGCATAAATGAATGCCGTTAGTTATGGAATCAATGGAGTAACCCGGAAACATCTCCCTTGATACCTCACCATGCCTCTTAGCCACTCCATTTATGTATTTACTGAGATTTAAGGCAATCAGAGTCATGTTCATTTCATTGCCAGATAAGAATATATCTGGTCTTACAAAAGGCAAGTCTGATTGAAGAACGCCTCTGACAAGTTCAATGGGAAATTTATCGTGACCAGCGGGAACAGGAGTGTGAGTGGTAAATATACATTTATCCCTTACCAATTCAATATCTTCTTCATTGATATTATTCCCTTGCTCTTTATGAATTTTCTCTAATAATTCTAAGGTCAAGAGGCTGGCGTGACCTTCATTCATATGGTATCTTTCGATATTTTTATACCCCAGTGCCTCAAGCATCCCTACCCCGCCTATACCTAAGATTACCTCCTGGCATAAACGGTATTTCATGTCGCCACCGTAAAGAAAACTTGTAAGGCCTCGGTCATATTCACTATTTTCAGGAATATTGGTATCCAAAAAATACACAGGCACTTTGCCGTCTTTAATTCCTTTTACGATAAATTCCCAGGCTTGAATTTTAACC
>VGKN01000418.1 GCA_016867055.1 Candidatus Omnitrophota bacterium | reverse complement strand
CGCTTAAATTTTGTTATTTACCATTTAAAAATTTTATGCAGAATGATAAAGATATATTTTCAATGTTAGCTAAAAGATGCTTATAGATACCCACTGCCATTTGGATTTTGAGGAGTTTGATTTAGACAGGGAAGAGGTTATAAAGCGCGCAAGAGACTCAGGCGTTAAATATATAATAAATATTGGAAGTTCTAAAGAGGGGAGTACCCGCTCTCTAAAACTTGCAGAGGATTATGAAAATATCTTTGCAACCGTTGGCGTTCATCCTCATTATGCCTCTACTGTAAATGAGGAGTTAATAGATTTTCTTAAACAAAAGATTTCAGAATCAAAAAAGGTTGTTGCAATAGGTGAGGTAGGTTTAGATTACTTTAAGAATGAATCGCCAAGGGAAGAGCAGATAAGAACCTTTCAGAGATTTATTGGCTTATCAGAAGAATTAAACCTTCCGCTTGTAATCCATTCAAGGGAGGCGCAGTCCGATACCCTTTCAATTTTAAAAGAGGTAAAATCTAAAAAAGTTGTCCTTCACTGTTTTTCGCAAGATGAGGAATATTTAAAAAAATATTTAGATATAGGTTTTTTTATTTCCTTCACTTGCAATCTTACATATAAAAATGCCCATACCTTAAGGTCTCTTCTAAAACAGGTGCCTCCTGAGAGGCTGATGTTAGAAACAGATGCGCCATTTTTGCCTCCCGGCAACTTTCGTGGCAAGCGAAATGAACCCGCCTATATTAAATATCTCTGCCAGACAGTTTCAGATATCTACAAGCTTTCCTTTGAGGATGTGGCAAGGATAACCAGTCTAAATGCCATTAATTTTTTTGATATAAAGGATGAAAATGTCAAAAGAGGTGTTATCGCATATAAGATAAGGGATTCGTTATATCTGAATATTACAAATATCTGCACGGATAACTGCACCTTCTGTGTTAGGAATTTTTCTGACTTTGTAAAGGGCCATAACCTCAAGCTTGATTACGAACCCTCAAGCGAAGAGATAATCAAGGCCGTAGGCAATCCGCAACAATATAGGGAGGTTGTTTTCTGTGGATATGGAGAGCCGTTTTTGAGGTTGGATGTGATTTTAGAGGTTAGTAGGGTGTTAAAACAGAAAGGCGCCTATATAAGGATAAACACAAATGGACATGGCAATCTTATACATAACAGGTCTGTGGTTAGGGACCTTGCTGGATTGGTGGATGAGATATGCATAAGCCTGAATGCAGAAGACCCTAAGAAGTATTTTGAGATTTGTAAACCCAAATTTGGACCAGAAACCTTTAACAGAGTAAAGGACTTCATCCTTGAATGTAAGGCTGTTATCCCAAGGGTTTCTATTACCTGTATTGATATGCCCCAGATAGATATAAAAAGGTGTGAGGAGATTGCTAAGGAACTCGGCGTGGGGTTTAGAAAAAGACACCTTAATATAGTAGGCTGAGGCTGAGGTTGAGGCTGAGAAATTCTTAACCTAAGCCTTAACCTTTTTATTAAAATCAGATTATGTCTAAATTACTTGAATTCATAAAAAAAGAAAGGCTTTACATCCTTATTTTGTTATTTCTAATTTTAATTCAGGTACTTTCTATTTACGGAGAGAGAAAGATTAAGTCAAAGGTATCCCAAGATGCTAAATCTTCAACCTTAAATCTTCTTGAAGAGGATTTTAAATTTAGAGAAAAACTTATTGATAGTATAGCAAAGGGAAAGAATGCCTTTGCAGTGATGGTCTTGTTTAGTTTTATAGTTGGGCTCATTGTTTCATTTCTAGTAGGATT
>VGKN01000417.1 GCA_016867055.1 Candidatus Omnitrophota bacterium | reverse complement strand
ATTACAGGTGTGTATTTGCCTGTGTGCGGTGGCAATGTAATGCCCTGTATATAGGAAAAATAAATAAGTGGTATTTCCACACTGTCTTCATATATGTTTTCAACCTAAAATCACAGTGCTTTTATACATATTTTTAACCTAAAAAAGTATTCATACTTTCCGTAAAAAAGAAGATCAGTTGCTTCACCTATAATAATCCTCTTTCCTTATACGGCTTCTGTTTTAATAAAATTACTTCTTTATTCCTGTCTTTATGCTTGATATTTAAAAAATTTTTTAAATATCAATAGGGTCAATTGACCCCAGGTCATATGAACTAATAGTTAATTGTTATTTTTTATTTCAAATTTCTTGACAAAAAGCTTTTAGTTAGTTAAAATGATTAACTAATAAACTTAAAGAAATTTCCCGGTCCAAGATCCTGTCCAGTTACAAAAGTAGTATTATCCATATATGCATAAAACGTCGTAAAAAAAATTTAAAATTAATCACTATAAAGAGGAATAAAGAATTTGAACCAGAAAATAAAATATGATAGGAGGTGGTGTTTTAATTGTTAATAAGATGGGAATGATGCGATTTAATAAGTATAAATAATCAACAGAAATTCAAATCAAATCCCAAAATTAATTTTATCAAAATTCTATAAGAAGGTAAATTAAAGAAAGGAGTGTAAAGGAAATGAAAAAGTTGTTATTATTGTTAATAGCATCGGTAATAAGCATATCGATGGTATTAGCCATTGGTGCAGGTGGTTGTAAACCGGCAGCAGAAGAGACAGCAGTGGCTACTGCAGGAAAGCATTTTGCGGGTATTACAATATGGTTTTTCCCTGGAGGACCGGAAGGATGCCCTTTTGCAAGCGTTGTTTATAAAGGAGCAAAAGCTGCAGAAGAGGATCTTGGACCGACTGTTACTTACGTGTGGTCAGATTGGAACCCTGATAAAATGATTGCACAATTTAAGGATGCTATTGCTGCTGCACCTGATGGAATAGCCATAATGGGACACCCTGGAGAGGATGCATTCGAACCGCTGGTAGATGAGGCTGTTGCAAAAGGAATTATAGTAACCAGCCAGAATACAGATCTTCCCAGAATTGAGACAAAGTATGTTGATAAGGGCTTTGGTTATGTAGGACAGAATTTATATGGCTCTGGGTATATGTTAGGTAGTAAAGCTGCAGAGAAATGGGGCTTAAAGACAGGAGATAAAGCTTTAGTTTGGGGACTGTTAGCTCAACCTACACGTGGATTAAGGTCAAAAGGTTGCGTAGATGCTTTAGAAGAAGCAGGTTTAAAAGTTGATTATATGGAAATAAGTGACGAGGTAAATGCAGATGCAACTTTAGGAACTCCTGTCATCTCCGGTTATATAGCAGCAAACCCGGATGTTAAGTTGATAATAACAGATCACGGTGGTTTGACTTCAACTGTAGGAACTTATGGTAAAGCTGCAGGGTTAAACCCAGGTCAGGTAAAATTTGCTGGTTTTGATCTCTCAGCAGCTTCTGTTGATGCTATTAGAACAGGTTATTTGGGACTTATTCTGGATCAGCAGCCGTACTTACAAGGCTATTTACCGATACTGCAGATTTGTTTAACCAAGAAATATTATTTTGCAGGACTCAACATTGATACTGGCAGCGGTTTTGTAGATGAAGCAAATGTAGATTTACTGGCAGAATTAGCAGAGAAAGGAATAAGGTAAATTAGTCATGAAAGAGAGACTAATGTTTTCTAATTCTCAAAACAAAAATTCACCATTGGTAAAAATGGCAAATATACACAAGCATT
>VGKN01000416.1 GCA_016867055.1 Candidatus Omnitrophota bacterium | reverse complement strand
AAAGCACAAAACTGAAACTTAATCCTAAAAGTTTTAAACTTTACGCCTTAACTTTGCGTCTTTCATTTTGCACTTTACACTTTTTGGTATTTCTATCCTAAAATAAAATGATTGCCTCAAATCCATTTACCCCACAGTCTGGCTGGGAGCCAAAAGAATTCGGTGGAAGAATAGAAGAAATATCTCTTTTTGAAAACGCCTTAACATCTGCTAAAACAAATAAGATAGACCATATTGTTCTGCTCGGTGAATGGGGCATTGGCAAAACCTCCCTTCTTAAATATTTTAAGAAACTCGCCCAAAAGAATGGATTCCCAAGCATGCTCTGCCCGATAGGCAGATTTACTGAAAAAGATAGAACCATTGATGGAATAAACCTTATATTGGAAGAACTTAACAGGATATTTCCATCTGATTTAGAGGATACTACAAGACGAACCGCCAAACCTATACAACCACAGACGCTTCTAACCAATAAACTCCTTTCGCTTTATAAGGCTATTAAAGCCAGCCTTATAGTTATTCTGCTTGATGATGTTCAAAACTTCTCCAAGATATCTGAGGTAATAGATATAATAAGACTTGTTCTAAGCAGGGATGAGATTATAGAAAATACTAAATATCTATTTGTGCTTTCTTCTACTCCTGAGGGCTGGCAATATTTTATTGATAAACATAGCCCCGTTGGGAGATTTTTCAGAGAGAAACTTATCCTCTCAAATCTCACAGAGGAAGAGGTATTTGAGATTGTTAAAAAAACCCTTATAAATACAGGTGTTCATTTTTCTGACGAGATAATAAAAGATATATATAAATACACAAATGGTCATCCCTATGAACTTCAACTTTTATCAAGCAACCTTTACGAATCCCAGATAGAAGGAAAGGTCAATGCCAAAACTCAGTGGGAAAGGGCGCTTTCTGATACCCTCAGGGACTTAGGAAAAGATTATTTTGAATCCTTGTATCGTCAGATTACAGAGAGAGAAAAACCAATCCTTGAGGTTATGGCAAAGGAAAATTCTCCTTTAGATATAAAAGAGATAAAAGACCTTATCTGGTCAAATATCAGGCAATACAAGGGCTATCCCTTAAGAGACGTAGGAAGCTTCATCCATCGCTTAGAAGATAAGGGCATAGTAAAAAAGGTTTCCCGCGGAAAATACGAAATCTTTGACAGGATGTTTTTAGAGTATTTTGCTAAGCGGGAATAATACCTATCTCTTTTTCTTCATAGGTTCATTACAGCAAATTATATCGCATTCCTCTACACAACCACAGACATTGTCCACTGTGACGATAATTCCACATACCTTGCAAGTATACTTAGGTTTAGATTTTTTGACACTCTTCTTTGCCATTTCCATTCCTCCTTGCTTTCAGACTTTGGATTTTGATATTTGATTTTTGAATTTATTCTAAATACCCTTCCACCTTTGGGTCTTTTCCCTGTGACATTATATAACCTGTTGCAACATCAAACTTATAGGCGATACCATCTAATGTAACCAAGGTATATGTCTTATTATCTGATGAAAAGCCTTGTGGTATAGAAGACTTATTCGCCTGCCAGAAATAATGCGATTTGGTCTCCTCAAGTTTTGTGCGGTTTCTTATTAAATCCCTGACCAAATATTCCTTTAGGAGTTTATCCTTTTCATAAAAGGCAATCGCTAAGTCACTAAGCTTTCTCTTATCCCTTGCCCAAGGACCAAAACGCACCAAGTGTATCCCGTCATTACAAAGAACGACAAGCCTTGAAAACCAATCTACCCTCCACAAGATTTTATCTGAATTATAGCGC
>VGKN01000415.1 GCA_016867055.1 Candidatus Omnitrophota bacterium | reverse complement strand
GATGGAAAGTTGGGGCAGTGGTCCATTTGCCGGAACAGTTTATTTCGACGACGCATATGCTGACAATGTTCCAATACCAGAACCCGCAAGTCTGTTACTGCTTGGCTCAGGTTTAATTGGGATGCTGGCTGTAACAAGAAGGAAAAGGTAAAAATTAAGCTTATAGCTTAATTTTAGAAGATATAATATAGTATAAATAAAAAACGCCATTTTACTATTATGAAAAGATGGCGTTTTTTATTTATAGAATAAAAGTGTTACCTATGTCTATAATATTTATATAACCCACTGTCTTTTTTACTTGACATCTATAAATTCATATGATAGGTTTAGAACTCTAAAAAAGGGGGATATGATGGACGAAGATATCAAGGCAGGGGAGGAGTTAATAAAATCTCAAGTTGCATGGGAGGATAGGAAAAATATTGGTTGTTTAAATGGTTGGATAACCACATGGAAAGAAGTGGTATTTAAGCCAGGCACGTTTTTTAACAAGGTAAGCCCTAAGGGCAAAATTACCGAAGCACTTACGTTTGGGATAGTCCCTGTATCTATCTCAATAATTGTTTCAGCAATAATAGGGATTCTATACCAGATCATTACTAAAAGACCTCCTGTAGGGATGACGAGTCAACAGGTGATAATATTTAATGTAATTTTTATTATTGTCTCTCCTCTATTAGCTATGATAGGGCTATTTATAGGTAGTGCCATATATCATTTATTTGTCTTGCTCTGTGGTGGGAGAAAAGGATTTCGAGCTACTTTTAGGGTTATGGGCTATACCAATGCCATAGCAATATTTAGCCCTATACCAGTGGCAGGGCCATTATTCGTGGGTATATACTCTATTGTCCTTTTGACCAAGGGTTTTAAACGAGTTCATAGTATCAGCACTGCAAGGGCAGTTTGGGCGGTTTTGATTCCTGTTATTTTGGGTATTTTGCTTTTTGTTATAGCTAGTGTGCTTTTAGGTCTGTTTTTAACCCTTACGCCTGGGGCTGGGCCGCTAACTCCTCCTGCTATACCTACACCCGGTCAATTAACACCACCGCCAACTCAATAGAAAGATGCGAACATTTGTTGCTACTCCTAAAGATATTAATAGAAAATGGTTTCTTGTGGATGCAGAGGGTATAGTGCTTGGAAGACTTGCTGTTCACATCGCTAAGATTTTATCTGGCAGAACCAAAGAAGAATTTACGCCCCATTTGGATAATGGAGATGGCGTTATTGTAATAAATGCAAGCAAAATAAAAGTAACTGGTAAAAAGCTAAAGGATAAAATCTATACAAGATACTCAGGATACCCCTCTGGATTAAAGAGATTTACATTAGAGGAGTTGCTTATGAGTAAACCCGAAGAGGTTATTACGCGAGCGGTTAAGGGGATGCTTCCGCACAATAAACTTGGAAGACATATGATTAAAAGATTGAGGGTTTACCCTGATGCTAATTATAATCAACAAGCCCAGAGACCTATTAAATTAGGTCTTAAATAATTTTTTAAAGGAAAAGTAAATGGATGAAAATGAGTTCATCGCAACAGGAAGAAGAAAAGAAGCAATTGCAAGGATACAACTAATTCTTTCTGACAAACCAGATATTATTATAAACCACAAAGAACTTAACAAATATTTTACAAGGGATGACCTTAAGGCAATAGTCAAACAACCTCTTTTACTTACTAAAACTATGGATAAACTTAAAATTATCGCCAACGTTACTGGTGGAGGCATAAAGGGACAAGCAGAGGCAATAAGGCATGGGATAAGTAGGGCTCTTGTAATCTTCAACCAGGCGT
>VGKN01000414.1 GCA_016867055.1 Candidatus Omnitrophota bacterium | reverse complement strand
CTCCTTTTAATCACGCCTGTATTATTCTTATTTATCAAGTCCTTATATTGTTTTGCCTTTTATATCTTTAGCTAAAATGATGGCCTCTGCCACCTCGCGCATGGATTTGCGGCTATCCATACTCTGCTTCTGAATGAGTCTGTAGGCTTCGGAGGGCGAAATATTTGTCTCCTGTGAAAGAATATCCTTTGCCCGCTCAATAAGTTTGCGGGTAGTTAGGGCTTCTTCGGCACTGCGTGCCCTTAAATCTAATTCTGCATTTTCAATGGCTACTGCTGCCTGATTAGCCAAGGCACTTAAAACATCTAGTTCGGGTTTTATAAATTTATGCTTTTTAGAGGTATAACAGTTCAGCACACCGATTACCTTACCTTTTACTGCTAAAGGTACGCTGGCTAAAGAACAAAGACCCTCTTTCTTAGCAATCTCTCTATTTATGTAGCGCGCATCTTCCTTTACATCTAATACGCGCATAGGTTTATTGTCCAGAGCAACGCTACCTGCAATGCCTTCTCCTAATTTGATATTGGGTTTTTTGTTATATCTTTCCGAGACTGATTGCGTGGCCTTAATCACTAATTCTTTTCTTTCCGGATCAACCAACATCAACGAGCAAATCTTAGAGTTCATTATCTCTGCCGTAACATTGACAATCAGGCGCAAGAGTTCCTCTAAATACAAACCCGAAGTAAGCAAAGTGGCTACCTTAGAGAGCGCTTCAATCTGTTTGAGATAAAATTGATAATCCTTTTTCTTTGTTTTAGGCATCTATAATATGGGTAAATATTTATTTATCTCGTATTGCGTCACCTGGGCTTTATACTCATCCCATTCCATTTTTTTATTACGGATAAAGAAATTGAATAACTCCTCACCCAGAGCCTTCTTGACCAATTCTGACTTCTCGGTAAGTTTAATCGCTTCTAAAAGGTCCTCTGGTAAAGATTTAATCCTGGCGTGTTCTCTTTCTTCCTCGGTCATCCTATAGATGTTATCGTTTGCCTGTACAGGAAGCTCATATTTCTTTTCAACCCCTTCTAAGCCAGCTGCCAGCATTACTGAAAATGCAAGGTAGGGATTGCACGCTGGGTCTGGTGCACGGTATTCAATACGGGTCGATTCTTCTTTACCTGGTTTATACATAGGAACTCTAATCAGCGCAGAACGATTCATCTGCGCCCAACACAAATAAACCGGTGCCTCATATCCTGGAACCAATCTTTTGTAGGAATTAACCCATTGATTAGTAACTGAGGTTATCTCCGGAGCATGCTTAAGTAGGCCGGCGATAAAATATCTGGCTATTTTTGAGAGATGAAATTTATCCTTGGTGTCAAAAAATGCATTCTTACTACCTATTCTGCCGGAGGTGGATCCGCCTTTGTTGGAAAATAACGACTGATGCGTATGCATTCCTGAACCGTTTATACCGAAAACTGGCTTAGGCATAAAAGTCGCGTGCAAACCTTTTTGCTGGGCAATTTCCTTCACTACCAAACGATACGTCATCACATTATCTGCCATGGTTAGTGCATCTGTATATCTTAAATCAATCTCATGCTGGCTGGAAGCTACCTCATGATGGCTATATTCCACAATAATTCCTAAATCCTCCAATGCACTTACTGTTTCATTTCTTACATGTTGGGCAACATCTATAGGTGTTAAATCAAAATACCCCCCCCTATCCAATACAATTGTATTTTTGGGATTATTGAAATAGAAATATTCAAGTTCCGGTCCTACATTATACGTAAAACCTATCTTTTTAGCGCGGGCAAGATTCTTTTTTAATACGAATCTT
>VGKN01000413.1 GCA_016867055.1 Candidatus Omnitrophota bacterium | reverse complement strand
TCTGAGGAGGTCAAGGATATGGAGGATATAGTTGTAAGTGGAGTTACCTTAAATAAGGACGAGGCAAAACTTACAATATGCGATGTGCCTGATAAGCCTGGGATCGCTGCGAAAATTTTTAAAAACCTCTCCGAAGCGAACATAAATATTGATATGATAATTCAGAATATTTCAAGAACGAGGTGTACAGATATCTCCTTTACTGTTTTAAAAGAAGACCTTACAAGGACCTTAAGGATTGCTAAAAAAGTTGCAAGGGAGGTTGGCGCCAAAGGGGTTTTGGAAGACCAGGATATTGCAAAGGTATCCATTGTTGGGGTGGGTATGAAGAGCCATTCTGGTATTGCCGCAAAGATGTTTGAAGCGCTTGCCTCCAAGAATATAAATATAGAGATGATATCCACCTCAGAGATTAAGATTTCCTGCGTCATAAAAAAACGCTTTGCCGAAGAAGCGGTAAGAGCAATTCACGATAAATTTGAACTTTATAAGGTAAAGCCGATAAAAGAATAAAATAATTTGGTTACGTAAGAGGGATACGGTTACGAGGCCCGTATCGGTTCTGGTTGGGAAAGCATAAAGGGCACGAACTTCGTAGCCGACATACGAAACGGGCATCGTTACCCTAACCGAATACCGTAACCTATAATTTAATCTTATGGAGTAAGCGATGAAGATTGTATTATATGACACCACGCTAAGAGATGGTGCTCAGACAGAGGGGATTTCTCTTTCTGTAAATGATAAACTTCGCATTGCAAAGAAACTGGATGAATTTGGTATTCACTTTATTGAGGGTGGTTGGCCGGGTTCAAATCCAAAGGATGCAAGTTTTTTCAAAGAGGCAAGGCGCCTTAAATTGACAAACTCAAAACTCGTGGCATTTGGAAGCACAAGACGGCCAAATCTTGCAGTAAATAAGGATAAAAATCTGAGAGGTCTGGTTGAATCTTCCTGTGAAATTGCTACTATATTTGGAAAAAGTTGGGATATGCATGTAAAGAGGGTTTTTGGTATAAGCCTTGAAGAGAATCTCAGGATGATAGAAGAATCCATTTCTTTTTTAAGGTTCAAAGGGCTAAGGGTATTTTATGATGCAGAACATTTCTTTGACGCCTATAAGGCGAATTCTAAATATGCGCTTAAGACTATTCTTGTAGCCCAGGAGGCAGGTGCGGACACAGTGGTTCTTTGCGATACGAATGGCGGTATGCTCACAAGGGATATAGAAGATATCGTTAAAACAGTAAAGGCAAGATTAAAGGTTTCAATAGGAATTCACGTCCATAACGACTCAAACCTTGGCGTGGCAAATACAATTGCGGCGGTTTTGGCAGGCGCAAACCATATCCAGGGAACAATCAATGGCTATGGCGAGAGATGCGGAAACGCGGACCTTACAAGTATTATTCCTATTCTCAAATTGAAACTAAAATATGACTGCCTGCGAGATAATAAGATAAAAGAACTTACCGAGGTTTCGAGATTTGTGGCAGAAATTTGCAATATGAGACAACAGAATAATCAGCCGTTTGTAGGGGGAAGCGCCTTCGCCCATAAGGCGGGTGTGCATATAAATGCGGTTATGAAATACCCAAAAACCTATGAACATATCGAACCCGGGCTTGTTGGAAATCACCGTAGAATTTTAGTCTCTGAATTATCAGGGAAAAGTAGTATCTTAATCAAGGCTAAGGGTCTTGAGTTAGACCTTAAAAAAGAATCTCCTAAAACCAAAAGAATATTAAAGCTGATTCAAAACCTTGAACATAAGGGTTATCAGTTTGAGGCAGCGGATGGTTCTTTCGA
>VGKN01000412.1 GCA_016867055.1 Candidatus Omnitrophota bacterium | reverse complement strand
GTTTGCATCCAGATTTCCCTTTGAAATCTGGATAATGCCAAAGGAACACTCCGCGGATTTTATAAATACGAAACAAGAAAAGTTATTAAATCTTGCTATGACATTAAAAGTATCTCTTAAGAAATTAGCAAAGGCTTTAAATAATCCCCCCTACAACTATATCTTACATACTGCACCCTTTAGAGTGCCTATTGCTGGATATTGGAAAACTATAGATTACGATTATCACTGGCATATTGAGATAATGCCTCGCTTAACCCGTATTGCAGGTTTTGAATGGGGAAGTGGTTTTTATATAAATCCCACTCCGCCCGAAGAGGCTGCATCCTTTTTAAGAGAGGTGGAGATATAATGGGTGAATTAAGACGAGACCCAATTTCTGGAAGATGGATTATTATTGCCCCCGAGAGAGAGAAATCCCCTGCTGAGTTTATGGTTGAGCCCAGAATAAAAAAGGGAGGGTTGTGCCCCTTTTGTCCGGGTAGCGAAGATAAAACACCGCCCGAGATAACAGCACACAGAGAAGATAATACAAAACCAAATACGCCTGGCTGGAAGATTCGTGTCATACCGAATAAATTTCCTGCCCTAAGAGTTGAAGGGGAGATTGATAGGATAGGTGTTGGCGTATACGATTTGATGAATGGGGTTGGTGCACACGAGGTAATAATTGAGACACCTGACCATAACAAACAAATGGCAGATTTCTCTGAATTGGAATTGGAAAAGGTATTGCATGCTTACTGCCAGCGCTCTTTGGATTTATTGCGGGATATACGTTTTAAATATATCCTTATATTCAAGAATTATGGTGAGCCGGCAGGAGCCTCCCTTGAACATTCTCATTCCCAGATAATAGCCCTGCCAATTGTGCCAAAAAGGGTTAATGAGGAACTTATAGGTTCGTCAAATTACTTTGAATATAAAGAGAGATGCGTATTCTGCGATATGGTTAGGCAAGAACTTGAGGATGGAGTAAGGATTATAGCAGAGAATAAATCATTTCTTGCATTTAGTCCTTTTGCTTCTTGCTTCCCTTACGAAAGCTGGGTTCTGTCTAAGGAGCATAGTGCCTTTTTTTGCAGAATGGAACACGAGGATATAGCAGACCTTGCCCGAATTCTAAAAGAGACCCTTGCCAGATTAAAAAAATTACTTATGGACCCATCATACAATTTTATCATTCATACCTCGCCCGCAGAGAACCATAATGAAGAGGAATATCATTGGCATATTGAGATAATGCCGAAGCTCACAAGGACAGCCGGATTTGAATGGGGTAGTGGTTTCTATATTAATCCGATATTACCTGAGCATGCAGCGAAATTCTTAAGAGGAGTAAAACTCTAAGTTCTTTCTTGCGAAAAATCATAAAGAGTGTTGGAGAAAAGTAATATCTCCCGCTTTTGGAAAAAAATGACAAAGGAGGTAGACTAAAAAATGGCGGTAAGGGTTGGTATTAATGGTTTTGGTAGGATAGGAAGAATGGTTGGACGGGCTATTCTTGAGAGGGATAGCAAAGACATAGAACTGGTGGCAGTAAACGACATAACCGATGCAAAATCTCTGTCACACCTGTTGAAATATGATTCGGTTCACGGCCGTTTCCCAGGTGGCGATGTAAAAGCAGGCGAAAACTCTATCATAGTAAATGGTAAAGAGATAAAGGTTCTGTCAAAAAAGGACCCCTCAGAATTACCCTGGAAAGATTTGGGGGTTGAAATAGTGGTTGAGTCCACGGGGCTTTTTACCGTTAAAAATGATGGTGTGAATAAGAAGGGAAAAGAGGTAAAGGGAGCGGTAAACCACATTACA
>VGKN01000411.1 GCA_016867055.1 Candidatus Omnitrophota bacterium | reverse complement strand
ATCTTCGGGTTTAAGGCTCTGGATATTCTTCTTAAACTCTTCTACCTCTTGATCAGTTATAGGTTTTTTGATAACAGGGCATTTTTGAAACACCTTGTCATTGATAAAAATGGGTGAATTCGCCCTTACGGCAATCGCAAGGGCATCCGAAGGCCTTGAGTCAATCTCAATTTTTTGACCGTTTTTAATTAAATAAATAATTGCGTAATAGGTATCATCTCTAAGGTCAGATATTACTACTTTTTCTATCTTTAAATCGATGTTGTTTAAAATATTGACCAATAAATCATGCGTCATTGGACGAGGCAACTGTTCATTCTGAATCTTTAACATTATGGCATTACCCTCGTTCATACCTATCCAGATAGGAACAAGTCTCACACCACCTATCTCTTCCAGGGTAACCACATATTGACCAAGCATTGGTATAAGAACTAAGGAAAATATCTTTGCCTCTTTAATCTGTTCCATGTATTTGCTCCTTTTTTTTACCTTTTATCATATGTTTTATCTATTGTCAAGGTGCATATTTCATTATAAAATTACAAAAAATAGCAAATGCCAAATTCTACTGAGATTGATCAAATAATACCCAGAGGTTTTTGTCTAAGATGTGACATATGTTGCAGATTCTTAGATAGACTCTCTGCGATGAGACCTTATTTTCTGAATGAGGAGATAGCAAAAATAGAAAAAAGCACTTCAAGAATCTTTAAAAAAAATACAGGGGGCTCATTTATTAAATTAGTCAGGTTTAATAACATGTATATCTGCCCATACTTCAATTTTAAAAAAAATATATGTTCCATATACAAAAACAGACCTTTTGATTGCAGACTTTATCCGCTCCTTTTGATGCGAAAAGATAATGAGGTATTTTTATGCGCTGACCTGAATTGCCCTTTTATAAAAGAAAATTTAAATAACGAGATACTTAAAAACTATGCGGTTTATTTAAAGGAAATATTTGCCAAAGAAAAAACGATAAAGACTATTGCAAGAAACAAAAAACTTATTGGGAATTATGTCCAGGATGTGGTCTTCTTCTTAAAATTAAGCGGATTATCCAAAAATCTAAATGACCTTAGAAAAAGAATTTAAACTTAAAAGATTAATCCTTGACGACTCAAAAATCTTTGAAGAATTTATTGAAACTCAAAAACATCCTCTCTCGGCATATTCCTTCATAAGTATTTATATCTGGAAAGATATCTTTAATTTCTATTGGCGAATATTTGAAGGTGCCTTATGCCTATTTGCAAAATATGGCTTAAATGTTTTTATGTATATTCCGCCCATTGGAAATGGTAATATAAAAAATGCAATAGAGTGGTCCTTTGACCTGATGAAAACTTATAATAAAAATAAGAAGGTCATAAGGATAGAAAATATTGAAGAAGACAAAATCAGGATGTTTAATTCGCTTGGATATAAAATATCCCTAAGGGGATATGAATATATATATAACGCCAAATCGCTGATAGAGTTAAAAGGAAATTCCTTTAAGGATAAACGCTCTGCCTATAATTACTTTGTAAAAAATTATGAATACAGTTACGAAGATTTTAAGAAAGATTATACGAATGAATGTTTAAAACTCTACAGAATATGGCAGGATATGCGTCTAAAGAAATTTAAAGACCAATTCTTTCGGGTTCTGACAGAGGATAGTTTTTCAGCACATAGATGTGCTATGGAAAACTATTCAAAACTTAAATTAATAGGCAGGATAGTTAGAATAAATAACAGAATAAAGGCCTATAGCCTTGGTTTTAAATTAAACGAGGATATTTTCTGCATACTGTTTGAGATTGCA
>VGKN01000410.1 GCA_016867055.1 Candidatus Omnitrophota bacterium | reverse complement strand
TAAAGAGATAAAACAATATGTGTTTTTATTCAAGAGGATGGGAGACAACTCCATCTACCGATAGTAGTAGATAGCAATACAGTAAGGTTTGATGACGGAGATGGACTCCAACTTTACAATAATGCCTCATTCATTATGGGAAAAGGGGATATTCTCCAACTCATGTATGATGCGAACGATGATGTTTGGTATGAAATTACCAGAGCAGATAATTAGGGAGTGCAGAAACCATTGAAAGTTAAGGGAGGAATTTTCTAACTCTGTTAAAAAGATAGAACTATGCATTTGAAAGAAAGAGGGATAACACCTGTAAAGATGTTACCCCTCTATTTCATTTTACTGTGCCTAAATTGTGCCTGTCAGGTTTTCCTTTGACCTGACCCCATCGGAACTCCAGCCGACTTGCCGGAAACTTGCAAGTTAAGAGAATATTGTGATAATCTCGAAATTGCCGGTAGTTAGGGGAATGATAAAAGGAAGGCTCAGGAGGACTCAAAATCCCCCGGGCCTTAAGCTCATGGGAGTTCGATCCTCCCCGCCGGCACCAGAAAAATAAAGTAACATTGAATGAAGAATTTCAAGAAACTATTTTTGTCCTTGAATAAGGAATCGGTACGGTATATGGTTGCCGGTGGCATCGCGGTAAACCTATACGGCATTGAACGGGCAACTGCCGACATAGACATCGCTGTAGATCTCGATAGAAGAAATCTCTCGAAATTTATAAGTGTTGCTAAAAAGCTTGGCTTAAAATCAAAAGTCCCCGTAACGCTTGACGATTTTACCAATCCAGAAAAGAGAAAAGGGTGGATTACTGATAAAGGCATGATGGTATTTAGTCTTTATGATACGAAGAATCCATTTTTCCTCATCGATATTTTTGTTGAGATTCCCTTTGATTTTAAGGAAGTGTATAAACAGAGAAAGAAGATGAAATTTGAGGATATCGTAATTCCTATTATCCCGATCAAGACCTTAATTGAGATGAAGGAAAAGTCTGGGAGGCCGCAGGATAGGGCAGACGTGTTTTATCTCAAGAAACTCTTGAAGGGTTAAAACTATGAAGAACAAAACCAGCAGAAAAGTCCAGAAGGCACCTCTTTTGTATTACAAAACAAAAGAAGAAATAGAGGCATACCAGAAAAAGCCGGTAGCATTAAAACTTCAATGGCTTGAGGCGCAGATGGAATTTTTCCATAAGGCAATGCCGGCAAAAGCAAAGAGGATAAGGGAGAAATTAAAAAGAGGGGAATTTTAAAGGGCCGATAAAATTTATTCGATCCCTCCCCGCCGGCACCACAGCAAAGTCAATAGTCAAGGCCTGACACCTTTTACATCACGTAAATCAATTAGGAATTATAAATTACGAATTACAAATCATTAGTTACGAATCTTCATAGTCTTCTGGATACTGCCCAAAATTTTCATAAGTTCTTCGCAATCGGATAGGATAGGCTGTGAATGTTCATCGTTCAAATAATCACTGTCTTTCAGTAAGCGAATCCAGTAATGTGTCTCCCTGGCTTCCTTGTAGGCAATTGCCATCTTTGACTGGAAATCTCTTCCTGATTGCCCGCCGATGGCTTCTTCCACATTTGCTCCGATGGACGTCCCGCTTCTCAATATCTGTCTTGATAGCACAAATTCCTTCTTTTCATTGATTAGGAACTGATACAGCTTCACTATGCTCAATGCAAAAGCATAACTCTTATCTCTAATGACATTATCTTGTTTCAACTCTAATTCCTAATTCTTCATTCGTAATTTTTAATTCGTAATTCCTCATTCATCATTCCCGATTTTTAATTCATACGGTTGT
>VGKN01000409.1 GCA_016867055.1 Candidatus Omnitrophota bacterium | reverse complement strand
CCGGTATGAGAGGCTTAATAAGAGACGGAACCTTTTTTGTGGAGAATGGGGCATTTAAGTTTCCAATTAAAAATTTAAGATTTACCGAGAGTATGCTTAATGCCTTTTTAAATATTGAAAAGATCTCAAGGGAAAGAACCCTTACCGGAGACCCATTTCAGTCTTTCGGCACTTTTTATGTGCCTGCTCTTCTAATAAATAACTTTACCTTTACTGGAATTTCTGAATAAAAATTGCCTTTTGGAATATGTATATTCCTAAAAAGACCTCCGAAGTGGTTAGGAATTGTCCTTTCTCCAGTAAATAACTACTCCTACTGATATCGCTACCCCAACAATTATGCTGAATGCAGGATTGACCTTGAAGGGATTCTCGGTTTTTTCTGAAAAATATCTTCCATAAATATACCAGGACATCCCCAGCGCAATACCAATAATTATAGCCAATACAACCGCTAATCTTGTCTTCTTCATCTCTCTTTGTGAGTGGAGCCAGCTGCCGAGCAGAAAAAGCGATATAGCATTTATCCCACAGGCTTTGGTTCGTCTACGCTCACCATCCCGAGCATAGTTGAGGGATAGCCCGGGGATTTCTGCGAGGGATTAAACCTTTATGTTCATTAAATCTGAACCTTTTAACACTACCCCGTAAAATTCTCTTTTTATCATTCCTATTATATCAAAATTTTCACAAACAGGATACATATGTATTAAAATAACCTTTTTCACATCAGCCAAAGTGGCAACCCTTGCTACATATGATGGACTTAGATGACCCGCTACCTTTAGCTCATCAGGAAACGACGATTCAATTAACAGTATATCGGCATTTTTAGAAAGTTTAACCAGATTCTCACAGTAATCGGTGTCTCCAGTATATACTATAACCTTTCCATTTGAAAATATAAATCTGAAACCAATGCTATTCTCAGTGTGTAGAAACGGTAGGCTCCTTACAATAAACCCCGTTGGAGATTCTTTTCTAACTGAGCAAATAGGATAGGATTTCTCTGATTGGCTAAATGAGCCAAACCTAACATAACCTGAGGAGATTTCCTTAAATCTTAATGGATAGTTCTCCTTTATATAGTCTTTATAAGAGATGAGAAGTCCTTTATAAAAATTTCTTAACCCCTTGGGACCAATTATACACAGTGGCTTTTTCCTTATAGGCTTCATATTCTTATATAGGAACAAAAGGTAAGGTAGTTCTAACACATGGTCAGGGTGGAAATGGGTTAAAAATATAAAGTCTATATCCGAGTAATCTAATCCGAGTTTTAAAAATGATTTTAATGTGCCCGGGCCAATATCTAATAATATCCTTATCTTATTGTATTTAATCAATATGGAACTTGAGGAGCGCTTTAGGGAAGGCTCCCCTGTTCCCGAGCCAAGGATGAAAAGTTCCATTTCAATCCCTTATTCTTAGTTATAAAAAAATAAAAATTTGCTGCATGAAGACCAAGGTAATTTCCTGCATCAAAACCTATGCCCTTAAGTTTACACCCATATACAAGACCCTCTCTTGACATCTGCCTTAGAATCGGCACATCGTCAAGCTCGCCCTGATTATATCTTTTCCGCTGTTGTTCAATATAGTCAAATACTGTAGGGGTGTAAATATATCTGGCGAAGGTTCGCATAACTCGGCTCTCGCTCATTCTAAAATATCCTCTTAACTTATCATAAAAGTTCGTTATCCTGTAAATGCCATTTTTCTGTTTTATATAGGATATCCTTCCGGAGTTAGAGAAGAAGGGAGCGTTTTTCTTGTCAACCTCAAGTAATCCTACAATATTTGCATTAAAATTCTGAAAGGCCAAAA
>VGKN01000408.1 GCA_016867055.1 Candidatus Omnitrophota bacterium | reverse complement strand
CTTTTCCTATATGTGAATATTCCGGCCATGCATAAACATATTGAGACAGTTTTCGGATAGTCGAGTTAATCGCTATCCCACTTGAACCCCCGCTATACTCCTTCCACATTTTTGGCGAATCTGCTTTACCCAAATACCAACAATTAACCACAAGCAATTCTCGACCATCTTCTTCATTACGGTCTGCCATGCCATCAATCTGAGGATACAGATTCTCTGGAAAAACCTGCTTCCATTTTTGACTATCAGCAAACATTTTTACCTTGGCTTGCGTAGGCATCATGCCTTCAAACTGGTCCTGCAAAATGTTCAGATTAGAGAACCAAATCGCAGAATACGCCAGCATGTTTATGAACTTGGGAAATGTAAGATACCGGCATACAGATAAATCAAGCTCATCTTCTCTTAAATTTTTATAATTCTTAATCATCTTTTTTTATACTTCAACTTACTTAAGTATTCTATTGATAAAAGCTTTTAAAAATTATTTTTCGAATACAAATAAATGTTCATGCATTATGAGTAAAAAATTATATTCTTTTGACCTCTCGGTCCAATAAGGAGTAGTTTCACAATTCCATTGTTGCTTGATTATATCTTCTTTAAGCTTAAATCCTGCATCCAGAAAAAGCTGCATTACTCTATAGGCTATGGGCGTAAAGTATGTCTTTCTTCGAGTATCTCCGATTAATATGCCACAGTATTTTTTAGGCTTTAAGACTCGATAGCATTCTAACGCCACTTTCTTCATTTCTTCGCAAAATTTATCAATATCATGGATATTAGACAAATCCTCTTCGATTTTACCATCGCTATATTTAATAATGTCTGCGTATGGTGGATGAGTTGCGATTAAATCAATACAATCATCTCTTACGTCTTTAAGATTTCGGGCATCTCCCACTTTTACTGAAATCTCAGTTTTAGGGATATCTCCATCTACATTAAACTTAAGGTTGTTCTTCGTCATCTCTACCATTTTGGGATTTATGTCTAAACCAATTACATTTCTTCCAGTAAGCTTGCACTCAATCAAAGTTGTACCACAGCCACACATCTGATCTAAAACTAAATCTTTTGGTTTGGAGTAGCGAAGGACAAGATTACGTGGAATCTGAGGAGCCCAGTTGCCTCTGAAGTTCGGTTGGTGCGTTGCCCACTTGCCTCTTGC
This sequence comes from Candidatus Omnitrophota bacterium, assembly GCA_016867055.1. The sequence goes on along the minus strand of VGKN01000408.1, from coordinate 660 downwards.
AGGAAAAGACCATAGTGTTGTTGTTTCTAATTTAAAATCTTTGGGCTGAATGTCATTCATAATTCAAAACTTCTACATAACACTCTCTGGCTTACCTATCTTTTCGCTCTACCACCTGCTAAGGTTGCTGTAGAAAGAACACGAAATAAATCGTCCCCTCTCTTTAAACCATCTAATACTCTTTTAAACATATATGCATCTGCTCGATTCGTCTTTTCCTGTAACATCAGTAATTTTGCTAAGAGAATCAGAAATTTTATACTATATTCACCTTTTTTGCTTAACTCTTTAAACTTGTCTATTTCCTTTGCGCTAATATTGAGTAGCGTTTTCAAATCTAAAGATTGCCTTTCTTGCTCGCTCTTGAGTGGCACCGTTTTGTTCCAAATATCAATAAAGAAATCCAAAAATTCTTGCGTTAAGTCTTTGTATGATTGCATTTTCATTAAAATATCAACTGTCCAGTGGATGTGCTTTGGGGTTCTGATATTCGACCATTTTCCATTTTTCAATTTTTGCCTATATTTAATTAATATGTCAAATGGGCTTAGCGAACCTTTATAAATAGCTATTATCGTGCTCTCGTTAATCTGAAAAGCTTTGATAGGAACGTGGTCAATGCCTTTTTTCCTAAAATTCATTTTTGGTAATTCTATCACC
>VGKN01000407.1 GCA_016867055.1 Candidatus Omnitrophota bacterium | reverse complement strand
GGTTTAAGCCTCTTACTTTCGGATAAGACTTTGTCTAAGGAAGTTTTTGACAGGTTATCCGATTGGTTAAGAAAAAGGGACTTGGAGAGTATTACTGTTTTAGCTCTTTTACCAATTGTAAAATCTACTAGAAGAGATAGAAAGAGTTCTCCTTTAGAATACGATTCAATTAAAAAATTGATTGCAAAACCTTCAATTACCTCAGAATTTATATTAAAAGAAATAGCGAAATCGATGGATGAAAGTTTGCTGACGAAAGATAAATTCGAAATAATGCGTGAACCAAAAGATTTATCAATTTGTCCGAAAGAATATGAGCCGAGCAAATTTTTCTTGAAGTATGCAAGGAGTTTTTTACCCCAAATACATCTTATGAATGCAAAACAACTCGCAAGAAAAACGGGTTTTAACTTGATTAAACAATGGGGTTGGGAAGCTCAAAATATAGAAAAAACAATGAACGTTCCCGAAGAAGTAGGGGAATGTATGGATTTCCATGGAAGAGCTAATAGCCCAGTGATGATAGGATTTTCAAGTATGATCTCAGAAATATTTAGAACAAGTTTCATGCGAAGCATATTTATAGGTTATAAATTGGGTCACATATCAAAGCAAGTTTTATTAAAATGGATGTTTGTGCAATGCCCAGTAGATTTATCGTTCTGGGATATCCTTTCTCAACAGACTCCAAAATGGTGGCCAAAGATGAAACTGGCTTCTGGCTCGAAAATTGATATATCTAGAAGCCAAATTTGGGAAATTATAAATGATTTAATAGCTTCCTCAGAAAGTCGTAATAAGATATTGGCAATAGATGGTCCACTGCAGCCGCTTGAGGGATGGTTTCAGAGTAGTCTTGATACTACTATCATGTTAATACCTTTTGCTTATTATATAAAAGGAGCAAAACTGCCCGATCCAAAAGTATTGATTAATGACGGAATTCTTTATTCCCTCATGCCATTAGCTACAGACAGCGATTTACCACTTTCTTATTTTGATCCTTCTAATAAATATCGACAGGATTCGATAGGCGGTAGCGGAGCAGAAGGTTTGGTAGCCTTTTCATTAGTTTCGAAGCTACGCCCTCTTGCGTTAAATTTTTGGCAAGCCTTTAGGTTATATCGCGAACCTTTTGGATTATCAGAGAATTTATTTTCTTTAACTAATAGAATAAATCTTGGATTGGATAACTGGGTTTTTCTCGATCAAGATAAGGAGGCAGCTAGAGGCTACACCTGGAGGGTAGGTTTTTTTGAGAGACAGACAGACGGTTTTGATGTGCCTTCCGGACAAGTAATAGAGATAGACAAGGCTTGGTTAGAAAAAGTCTTAGATTATCAGAAGGTTCGACTTGGTTATGTGGCTAATGTTAATATGACTTTTAGAGAATATTCTTTTGATAAACCAAAAATCTATGAAGAAGTAAGATTTATCAATGTTTCTCCATTAATACTTTAAAGCTTTATTAACCGTTTAAAATCCTGCATGAGGGAAGAGGGATAAAATGGGAAGTGATGAAAAATTAGACAGTTCTGACGGAAATGGTAAACGTCTCTACATTGTTACTTTTGGATGACCGATGGATGTACTACAGACGGACTATGGAGAAGATAGCCGAAGCTATCTTAAGATTAGAATAGCCAATATGTTATAAAGAAAAATGAAACCAAAAATGCATCTTTACGAAGGTAAAATTTATAACGACGATCGCCTTTTTATCCTAGATATTGCGTTAACTGAGAAAAACTGCCGTACTTTCTGGGTCATTGCGACGAGGCGCAATCACGAAGGTTTCCCTCCGATTAGAGTAGATGAATTTAGATCTAAAGCAGAAGCTATTGAATACATTAA
>VGKN01000406.1 GCA_016867055.1 Candidatus Omnitrophota bacterium | reverse complement strand
TTCAGTTTGACTGTCTATTTTAAATCCGAGCCTCTGCTCAAACCTTACTGCCCTGAAAATCCTGGTTGGGTCTTCTATAAAACTCATCTTGTGTAAAACTTTAATCCTTTTTAAAGCAAGGTCTTTTCTGCCGCCAAAGAAATCAAGTATTTCTCCAAAATTGTTTCTATTAAGTGAAAGAGCAAGGGTGTTAATTGTAAAATCTCTCCGTGCCAGGTCCTGTCTTATATTTCCCGGCTCCACATCGGGAAGAGCTGCCGGTTTTTCATAATATTCAACTCTTGCAGAAGCAATATCAATATGCTTCCCATCTTCAAGCACGAGCACAGCCGTTTTAAATTTTTCATGACAATCAACTCTTGCTTTTAAAATCTCTGCAAGTCTTTTTGCAAATATTATCCCATCTCCCTCCACTACTATATCTATATCAAGATTCGGGATTCCAAGCAGAAGATCTCTCACTATTCCACCAACAAGATAAGCCCTGTTCTTTAACTCCCTGGAAATAATAGAAACTATTTCAAGAATTTTTATAATTTTTTTTGGAAATAAAGAATTTATTCTTTCAATTATCTGACCAACAGTATAATCATACTTCTTTTTACCCTTTACCTTTTCAGGATATTTTAAATAATTTCTACCGTGAAGAAATCTTAAAATATCCTTTCTGGTTACAATGCCAATTATTTCACCCTTTTGTACGATAGGAATTCTTCCGATTCCATTTTCAACCATCAGTTTTTGTATTTCCTGAATTGTTGTATTTGGACTCGTTGTAACGATTCCACGTGATTTAAAACCTTTTACCGGAGCATGCGATAACCCGTGTTTAATTGCTCTGTCAATATCTTTTCTCGTTATAATTCCAGCCAGATTATTTTTTGAATCAACAATAGGGATACCTGAATGTCCATATCTCTTTAATAATTCATTTACCTTATATATACTCTCATCTTCACTTACTACCCTTATTGGATAAGACATTATATCCTTTGCAACAAAAGGTTTTTTAATATTTCTAAAAAGGGAAGATTTTATTTTCTTTTCAATTTCCTCAAAACTTAAATCCTTAATTACAGCTGATGATGCTTGTGAGTGACCGCCGCCGCCAATCACATCAAGAACCTTTGATACATTAACTTCTATATCATCACTTCTTGCAACAACATAGATTTTATCCCTCATCTTAACCCAGCAGAATACAATATCCATATCCTCAATTTGAGCCAGCTTCCTTGTCAGGACCGACAGTCCCTCTATAAATTTATCAGTTTCAGCGCTTGATAAAATAATTTCCTTCTCATTTACAATTATTTTTTTTGAATTTGTAATTAAATTTTCAAGAAGAGCGTGCTGTTCATCAGTAAGTGAAAGATTTAAAAATTTGGATACTACAACAAGGCTGGCTCCCTGCTTCTTTAAAAATGTTGCAGCATTGAGATCTCTATGGGATGTGTTTGGATAGGTAAAGGAGCCGGTATCCTCATAAATTCCAAGACAGAATAGTGTTGCCTCAAAAGGAGTTAATTTTATTTTTCTCTTTTTTATTTCCTCAACAAGTATTGTCGTAGTTGCACCGACATTTTGTGTATTATCAATTCCGTATTCAAAATCTTCTTTTGATTTTTGATGATGGTCATAAATGATGATTTCTATTTTTTTAGAATTCAGTAAATCTTTAACAGCTCCCAATCTTGAAGGTATTTTTGTATCAATGATAATTACCCTATCTGTGAAATCCAGATTAATTTCCCGGCTATCCCTTAAGGATGGGAGTGCATCCTCGTGAAGTGTTATAAATTTTCTTACGTTTTGATTAATTGAACTTGGTAGAATTATTTCAGCTCTAGGATAAATCTTTTTTGCT
>VGKN01000405.1 GCA_016867055.1 Candidatus Omnitrophota bacterium | reverse complement strand
GACCTTCTCAGATACACAGAAAGAGTTTCAAATTAAACTAATTGCATATTTAAACTTAATTTGTCTAACGAAAAAGCCCTCCTTGGAAAGAAAGCAGAGTCACTTGCCATAAATTTTCTCCGAGAAAGAAACTACAAGATAATAGCCCAGAATTATTCCACAAAATTTGGCGAACTGGATATAGTGGCGACAGATAAAAATTATCTCTGTTTCGTAGAGGTTCGTTCAAAAAGCTCATCTTGCTTTGGTTTTCCTGAGGAGTCCTTAACGGAGAAGAAAAAAAGGCATATTAGACTGGCGGCGATGGATTTCATAAAAGCCAATAATCTAAAAGACCCTGTATGCAGATTTGACGTGGTTTGTATCCAATTTGACAAAAATCAAAATCCCAGTTCTATAAAGATTGAAAGAGACGCTATCTGCTAAATTAGATATAAAGAATCTTAGCTTTGAAGAGTTAAATGATTTTTTAAAAAATCTGAACCAGACTCTTTACAGAACAATTCAGATATTCAGATGGCTATACCTAAAGGGTGTTTATGATTTTTACGAGATGACAGACCTTTCTAACCCTTTGAGAGAGGCTCTCTATAATAAATTTTTTATATACAAAGCAGAGATTTTAGAAAAACAACTTTCAAGGGATGGGACTATCAAGTTTCTTTTAAGACTAAACGATAAAGGTTTGATTGAATGTGTGCTTATAAGACAAAAAGATAGAAATACCCTTTGCATCTCTACGCAGATTGGTTGTCGTTTTAAATGTAGTTTTTGCGCAAGCAGCTTAAGAGGTTTTATAAGAGACCTTAAATGTTCTGAGATTTTAGAGCAATACCTGATCGTCAAAAATGACCTTGGGACTGAGAGAATAAACAATATAGTTTTTATGGGAATGGGCGAGCCTCTTGATAATATTGAAAATCTAATAAAGGCTATAAGAATATTAAATTCTAAGTATGGCCAAAATATCGGGATTAGAAAAATTACCATATCAACCTGTGGCTTGGTAAGAGGCATAAAAAAACTTATTGCCTCTGGTATTGCGCCAGAGTTATCCATCTCCTTAAATGCTCCTGAGGATGAAATTAGAAACAGGCTTATGCCTATAAACAGGAGATTTAATATAAAGGAACTTTTAAAAATTGCTGAAGAATATACACAAAATACAAAAAGATTGATAACCTTTGAATATATTTTAATAAAGGGAGTTAATGATTTACCCGCTTACGCAAGAAGGCTTTCAAGTCTTCTTAAGGGTTTGAAATGTAAACTGAATTTAATAATTTACAATAAGGTTGGAGCACTTGCATATGAAGGTTCAAATGCGGCAAGGATTAAATATTTTTATAATATACTGAAAAATAATAAAATCCCTGTTACGCTAAGACATTCAAGGGGCGAGGATATTGATGCAGCCTGTGGACAACTCGTGTTAAGGTTTTCAGATGGAACGCTATGACACTATAGTAGTGGGTAGTGGCCCATCAGGGATGATGGCTGCTGGGACCGCTGCTTCAACCGGGAAAAGAGTTCTGCTACTTGAGAGAAACGATAGGCTTGGGGTTAAGCTCTCCATATCTGGTAAGGGAAGGTGCAACATAACGAATACCGGCGATATTGACGAATTTATAAAGAATTATGGAATACAGGGCAGGTTTCTTTATAACTGTTTCCATCAATTTTTTAATGAAGACCTAATTGGGTTTTTTAAGGAGCTGAAAGTAGACACTAAGGTTGAAAGGGGCAAAAGAGTGTTTCCTGTTTCTGATGATGCATATACTATTGTTAATGCCCTTAAAAAATTTCTAATAAAAAATGGAGTTAAGATTCTTTTTAATAAAAGGGCTAAGGAGATTTTGATTAAGAACTCAA
>VGKN01000404.1 GCA_016867055.1 Candidatus Omnitrophota bacterium | reverse complement strand
GGCCTAAAAAAAGAGGATGAGCTAATACTTTCCAGAATGAAACTGATACATCCGATTTATCACGAAGAGGAACTTCTGCCTTCCTTGCGCGAATGTCTTCTTGCAGATAAATCCATTTATAGCACCCAATTTAAGATTTATCCTGAGAGTACCAAAAGCGTAACTGAGACTATATATAATCTGCTTAAGTTGTAATGAAAGACGATACTGTAAAGATATTATCAAAAGGCATTTTTTTAAAGAGCGTTTCTAACCAACTGGTTATGCTCGCAGGTCTTATAATCTCTATCCTCCTAAACAGGTGCTATGGAAAAGAAAATTACGGTTTGATAGTGTTAACCTATACAATTATTGGATTTGTATCTTCTCTTACCTCGCTGGGTGTAAAACCTGCTCTCAATCGGTTTCTCCCTCAATATATGCAGCAGGGGGATTTAAAATCCACTGCCTCAATGATTTTAATCTCTCTTTTTTATCAGATCGCAGGGCTTGTAATATTTGGAATAACCGTTCTTTTTTTAAGCAATTTTATATCCCACTGTGTATATCACAAGGAAAGTTTAAAACCATTTTTAATAGCGGGCGTTGCCTATATGACGGGTGTATCACTGAGCGATTATGTCTTTCAGGTCTTTCAGGGCCTACAGGACTGGAAGAAAGATGCTATAACAAACCTACTCTACATGGGTTTTTACCTTCTCTTTATAGTAGTAATCATTTATTTCTTAAAATTACCTATCATAAGTATATTTTATGCAAACCTTTTTGCCTCTCTTGTTACGTTTATAACTGGTTCGCTTATGCTGCCTAAATCTATACGGAAATATTTAACTAAAATACCTGAAAGAAAAACTATTTTTGAACAGAGCAAAAAGATGTTCGGTTTCGGCCTACCGCTTATGTTATCCCCGATCAATTTCTTTTTAATTACATGGTTTGATAAAGCCATCCTTGGTAAATATGTTCCTTTAGAAAAGTTAGCCCTATACTACATCGCATTTTTGTTTTTCAGTGCCTTGTTTGCAACCTTCAAGGTATTAAATACAGTTTTGATGCCCTATTTGGCTACCATTGCAGAAAATCTGGATGCCCAGATAAGGATGAAATTTGAAATTGTCTTTCGATGGTTCATATATATATCCATACTTGCAGGAATACTGACATTTTTTCTGATAGAGCCAGTTATTATCCATTTTTATGGAAGGGATTATTTGGAGGCGGTATTTATTTTTAGGCTGTTTCTCATCCTGTTTTTTATTCGCAGCGTTCAAAGCGCCTTTGGCATGTTTGCAATGAATGTATATGCTCTGACAAAGAGGGTAGCATTTACAGGTATATTGCTTGCATTCAGCACGATAATTCTTAACATACTTTTGGTACCGCGTTATGGTTATATGGGTGCTATATTGGGAAATATCATCGCATATATTATCTACTGGATAGGTTATCTCTGGCTTATTGTGCCATTGAGACGTATTGTGCCTTTAGGAGTGGTATTAAAAACTTTAGTTTTATTTATTGTCATTGGTAGCACCTATTATATCTTATGCAACATTGGGTTAATAAATTTATTTCTATCAGCCTTTATTATTGTAGGTGTATTTCTCATAACCTTAGGACTTTTGGGAGAGATTCGTAAGGAGGATAAAGAACTTATAGATAGGGTTATATATACATGGAAAAGAAGCAATAAGATTTCTATGGCAGAACTTAAAACTTAAAAAGAGGAGGGCAAAGCAATGAAGGTATTTATAGCAGGAGTGGATGGTTATCTGGGCTGGACATTGGCTCAATATCTTGCAGCAAGAGACCATGATGTATGTGGTGTTGACCTTTATCTTCGCAGAGATTGGGTTGCTGAGATGGGTTCTCAATCG
>VGKN01000403.1 GCA_016867055.1 Candidatus Omnitrophota bacterium | reverse complement strand
TGGTTAATCCGGTCAGTTCTCAAGTCTGAAAGATCGCCATAATGGGCTACAATATGGTCGAAAACTGTCCGGTCGTGGTCATTGTCAGGGGAAATATCCCGTATCAGGTGTGCAATTTTGCGGAAGACTTTGTCTTCTGCTTCGTGTCTTGATCCTCCTCCCAGATATTGAAATTTGTCTTTGATCACCAATTGAGTATAATCCTCAATTATTTTTTTCATATGAAGCTTGAATTTTTTATCCTTAAAATAAAGGGTTAAGCGATATAACCTTTCAATTTCCATGGCTTCTTTTTCCACCAGATGTTGTGTTTGGCTAAATTGGCCCCAGACTTCAAAGACAATAAAAGCGGTAATGATTCCGTAAAGAGTGCCAAACACGGTGGCAAAAGCAGACAGACCGCTGACATCGGCAATATACAGGTCCGTCCTCAGAAGGATTCGGGATATATACATGACGATGGCGGCGAAAAAAGCAAAAAGAAAAGATCGGATAATCACAGTTTTCATGAAAGAATCGTAATAGATAATAGCATATTTAGTTTAGATCTATTTGTCAATCGGTAATTAATCTAACCAATTCTGTAAAGTAACATCTCAATATTCGCAGTATTTTAACATTTCAATTTTCGCTTTAAATCTTTATTTTATTGTTGCGGGCATTTCGAGCGGTAGCGAGAAATCTAGGCCGTAAGGCCGTAATATCACGACGCTTCGCTAGATTTCTCAGTCGTTTCACTCCTTCGAAATGACTGAAGGATATACAAAATCAGGCGAAGAATGAGATGTAACAAAACGCGAAGACTGAGATGTTATCTTACATTAATATAATCAATGCAAGTGGTCGCTTGCATAGGTTATAAAAGAAACAGTTATGGGCTTAAGAAGCTGCGAAGATGAAGATACTTATTTATTCATGGCAATGAATTTTTTCAGATCCTGATATGGTTCGGCAGAAATTTTCCAAAATCCGGCTTGGAAGGGAGTATCGATATCAAAGATTAAAGCTACTACCAGTCCGGTAACTGTAGAGACCAGACTGATAAGGATTGTTGCTAAGAATTGATTCTGAAATCCCAAAAAAACAAAGCTACCGATAAGAGTAGTAGATAAAAGTAAAAGAAGGATCCAAAGAATTTTGGGAGTTTTATCAGAAGAAAGATTAATAAGATTAGCTTGGGCAACTGAGGAGATACGTAATTCTTCGATAATATTATCTAGTACTATCTCATCAGCGCGGGTGATAAGCTTGATATCGTTAAAATAATAGACGAGTTTTAAGAATTTATTATTAATAAATTCAGTTGAAGTATTTCCTTCCCATAATGTCTTTTGAACCTCATTCGTATAATCGGCAAGAAGAGAGTAGAAACCAGTTACTATTTTTTCAGAAGGTAAATGATGGATCAAAATATACACATTTCTTAGGGCATTGACTTGTTTTCCGATTTCACTTCCAATTGAGTTGAATTTTCCCCAGATGTGTATGACGAAGAAACTGATTAAAACTGCATAAAATACTCCAAAAATAGAGACAAAAAGAGAAATCCAAGCAGTATCAATGCTTGTGTGTTGAAAGCCAGTAGCAAGAAATGAAGCGGTAAAACCGGTACCCAAAACAAAAAAGAAAGCTACATAGATTTTAAGGTTTAGTTTCTTCCAGGAGTGTTTTACTTTTCCGCCCAGGGCAAGGAGTCTTAAAAATCGCAGTAACCGGGAAAGTCTGGTAAGCCTTGTTAACCGGCTTAACCGTAACAGTCGCAGTCCTGGAGCTGCAGCAAAAATACCTTCTAAATTCTCCAAAATAGGGGACAAGATAACAATAATGCTTATAATCGAGTCAAACCAGTTGTCTCTAAGCCATTTTATTTTTTTCTCAGCCACAC
>VGKN01000402.1 GCA_016867055.1 Candidatus Omnitrophota bacterium | reverse complement strand
AAAAGTTGGTTATAGATAGGGTAATCCCCCAGGAATATGTAGATAAGCATACAAAATATTATATAAATGCAACTGGGAGATTTGAGGTTGGTGGACCACAGGCAGATACAGGTGTTACCGGAAGAAAGATTATGGTGGATTCCTATGGAGGATTAGGTAGGCACGGTGGTGGATGTTTCTCTGGAAAAGACCCTACGAAAGTAGACCGCTCCGCCTCTTATATGGCGCGCTATATTGCAAAGAATATTGTAGCGGCTAAACTTGCTGAGAAATGCGAAATACAACTTGCATATGTAATAGGAGTGGCTGAGCCTGTTTCGCTTATGGTTAATACCTTTGGCACAGGGGTTGCATCTGAGGAGAAGCTTGTAAAAGCAGTTAGGGAGGTATTTGACCTTACCCCAAATGGAATTATTAGAGAATTAAAACTTAGAAGGCCCATATACAAAAAGACCGCCTGTTATGGACATTTTGGACGTGAGAATGAAGGTTTTACTTGGGAAGAAATGGATAAAGTGGATAATTTAAAGAGGGTGGTAAAATAAACAGTTTTTATCTAAGGAAGGAGTTTGGTTATGGAGCAAGATAGAGCAAAAAAAATATTCTTGGTATTAACCTTGGTGAGTATCTTTTGTATAGTCTCGGCACTTTCTACAGGTTTAAAGAAACAAAAAGAAGCCAAGCTTAGAAGGAATGTAGAGATAAGGCTGGAAGAGATGCAGGCAGATCTTGAAAAGACCAAGCAATTTAACGAGGCGCTTCAGACAAATCTGAAAGAAAAACTTGCTCAAATTGAAGAACTCAGCCGTCTGAACGAATCTCTCCAGAGTACCCTTGCACAAGAGCAAGTTAAGAATAAATCATTGACATTAGAGGTGGAGAAACTATCCAATTTGAACAAGGAGCTCCAGGAGAAACAAAAACCTGCAACACCTAAACCTACCAAAAAATAACTCATACGATTTCTAATACGAGACATTTCAGGTAGGAGGATTCCTTTAACTGAAGCAGTATTGGATGATCCATTGGGTGATTTCTTATATCTAAAATCCTGACTGTTCGTTTGGCGTCGGATGATGCCTGAATAAGCATGCTTTTAAATAACTCAAGTCCTATATGATAAGAACACGAACAGGTGATTAAGACCCCTCCCGGTTTAAGTATCTTCATTGCCCTTAGGTTTATCTCCTTATAACCCCTGATCGCAGCTTTCAGGGTTTGTTTTTTTCTAGTAAAAGAGGGAGGGTCTAAAACAACCAAATCAAATTTTTCACCACACCTGTCAAAGTTTTTTAATTCATCAAAGACATTGGCTATATTGAATATGAATTTTTTATCCTTAAAATTGTTTAAAGCAGCGTTTCTTTTAGCAAGTTTTATGGATTCCTCTGATATATCTATTCCTGTAACATGATTTGCGCCATAATACAGGGCATAGATGGAAAAACCTCCTGTATAGCAGAAGCAATCTAAAACCTTGGCTTCTTTTGAGAAATCCCTTACAATGTTTCTATTATCTCGCTGGTCTATATAGAAACCTGTTTTCTGCCCATTTTTAATGTCAACAAAGAATCTTATACGATTTTCTGTTATTGTTATAAGTTCGGGTATCTTCCCCATGAGTAAACCCTTATTAGAAGAAAGGCCCTCTAGTTTTCTTATGGGCACATCATTTCTCTCGTAAATACCCTTGGGTTTTAAAATTTGGCATAATATGTCAGCGAATAAGTTTTTTCTCATCTCAGTTGCAACGCCCAATGTTTGCATGACGAGATAGTCCCTATATTTATCAACAATCAAGGTAGGCAGTCCATCTGCCTCAGAGGAAATCAGCCTAAAAGCATCTGCTTTGCTGATGAGGTTCTTTCGCTTTTCAATACTCTGGG
>VGKN01000401.1 GCA_016867055.1 Candidatus Omnitrophota bacterium | reverse complement strand
TGTCCCTTTATTTCGCCTTCCTCCTATTTTCTCTTTTTAATAAATAATAGAGACATATACCTTTTCTATTTTAAACTGTTTTTATTCTACCCCTTCATACTCAACTGGTCAATGAGAATTCTTTAATGGTAAAATAGATTTATTTTATGATATGGACTGTGGACTGTTAACCATGGACTGTCAACTAATCCAGCCGTTCCTTAAGGATGGGGATGATGTTTTCTGAAAGGAGGAATTTTTTAATCTTGGCGGCTCTGGACATTTCTTTTTTCTTTGGCAGGCTGGTCTCCTCAAAGCCCTTGGCAATGTCTTCCTTATTAAGTTCAAATTCCACGTCCTCCATATCTCGGACATCTTCAAAGGTTTTAAGGAGTCGGGATTTTATCTGCGCTTCATTTAACCCTTCCTGCGGAGGATAATGTTTCTTTATCCTCTCAGTCAATTTTTCAGCAAGATGCGCTTTGTGCTCCTCATATCTTACCTCCGGCATCTTTTTAACCCTTTCAAGTGCCTTGACTAAGCCTTCGCTTGAATCTGCCTGACCAATTCTACCCTTACTTATCCTGGGAATTATACAGGGAGTATAGTTGTCTAAGGCATTTAGCTGGAAGGGCTCAAGTTGTTGCTCCACGCTTTTTGCGATGTAGTCTATTCTTTCCGAAACCTCCTTTTGCATAGTCTCAATATCTTCTTTTGTCTTATGGAAGTTTTTGGCGGTCTCATCATCTATAAATACTTTTTTTCCAAATACCTCTTCCTTTATCGTCTTGCAGGTTTCGGCTACTTCAGGAGAAAGGGAGCGCGCCTTTTCCTTTGAGGAATCGCGTATACGCTTTATCTCCTGCGCCTTGCTTACAATAAACTCTGCCTGCTCACTCCTTAAATCCAGGTTATTCAGGAGGTTTATTATTTTAATATCCTCCATAAGATTTTCGGTTTCAGAGAAGTCCTTCTCAAGAGAAAAACTGCTCGCAGGAAAATTAAATAGCATAATAATCATTAGAACCTGTATTGATAGGTTAAAGTTTTTCATATTTTTAATGAGTAGACAATTTATAGAGCATAGCGACGTAAATTGTAGCTCCAAACCTTTGGAGCGTCTACGAATTAAACCCTTGACATTTTGTTATGGATGCAATTTCTCTAAGGCAAAATGTCAACCCATCGGAATACCCTGATGGCAAGCATCGGGGTTTGTTTTCTATATTTGGCGTCCTCAGGGTTGACACTGAGAGCGACAAGCCCTTTGCGCCTCTTCTTTCCCCGCCTTCGGCGGGACGGCTTTGATTCCCCAATGCCTGAGCATTGGGGCTTGTCGCCGAATGTGTCAAGGGTCAAATTCAACTAACAGACTTATGATCACTTCGTTCCATAAGTCTGGGTTTCATTTGACCTCCCATATTATTAGACGAAAGAGTTTAAAAAAGGTTTACCCCGTTAGAGATAGGTTGCCACAGGCAACCGTCAGACACTTTAGCGTTTTATCTCTAACGGGGTTTGCCCGTTTAATACAAGTGGCAGGAGACCAGATGGTTGTTATGCGGAAGTAACTGCGGCACTATAACCCTGCATTTGTCCATAACAAAGGGACATCTGGGGTGAAAATGGCATCCAGAGGGTGGGTCTGTGGGTGAGGGGATTTCTCCTTTTGCGATAAGTTTCTTTCCTTTAACCAGCGAGGACATAAGCACCTTTGTATAGGGATGAAGCGGTTGAGCATACAGATTTTTTGATGAGGCATACTCCACAATCTTACCTAAATACATAACCGCAATCTCATCGCTGAGCCTCTCTATAACCCTTAAGTCATGGCTTATGAATAGATAGGAAATCTTAAATTCCTGCTGTAAATCCAAAAACAGGTTTATAAGCCGCGCCTGCAGGGTTAGGTCAAGGC
>VGKN01000400.1 GCA_016867055.1 Candidatus Omnitrophota bacterium | reverse complement strand
ACCAGTTGCTCTGAGTATAATTAAAGAGAGTAATGTTGATTTAGACGAATATAAGCAAAGTGTATTTATGACGAAAACTTATACTTATGAAACTATTAATGGGCATGTTTATAATTGTTATCCTATAGGTACATCTATAATAGCTCTTCCTTTTGTTTTTGTACTTGATAAATTTTTAAGTCGTTCTTTCGGTTTTGATTTATATAGGCAGTTACAAAATAATGTTTCTGGCGTTGAAGTTCTTATTTCATCGCTTATTGTGGCTTTAACAGGAGTTTTATTTTATTATATAACTAGGATTTTTCTTAATATAGAATATTCAGCCTTTTTGACTTTTATTTTTGCTTTCTGTACTTCTTCATGGTCTGTTGTAACTCGTTGTCTATGGCAGCATGGTCCGTCTATGTTAGTTTTGACAGTTTCTTTATATTTGATTTTATTGTCCAAAGAATCGCCATGGCTTGTACAATTTACAAGTATTCCTTTGGCATTTTCTTATATTATACGCCCGACTAATGCAATTCCTATATTCATACTTAGCATATACATATTTTTGAAATTCAGAAAATATTTTTTGTCATATTTTGTAGTTAGCAGTTGTATTTTTTATATCTTTTTTCTATTTAATTTTTCAATATATCATTCACTTACATCTCCATATTATTCGCTTCATAGACTCAGCTTACACAAACATTATCTAGAAGCCTTAATTGGCTTTTTGTTTAGCCCAGGGAGAGGATTGTTTATTTTTTCTCCTATTTTATTATTTTCTATATATGGGTTTATTATAAAAATTAAAAGTATAAAATTTGATTCTTTAGATTTTTTCTTGGTATCTATAATAGTGTTGCATTGGTTTGCAATATCTGCTACTCCGTGCTGGTGGGGTGGTCATTTTTTTGGTACCAGATTCTTTGCGGATATGACCCCATATTTTATGTACTTCTTAATTTTTGCTGTAGAAGATATATTTAACACAAAAAATAAAATGCATTTGTTTTTAGTAAGTATATTGATTTTACTTACATGTTTTAGTTTTTTTATTCAATATAGAGGCGCCACAAGCCATATACCAGTTTCTTGGTGTTGGGAGCCAAATAATATAGATGAAAATCATCTAAGGGTATGGGACTGGCGTGATCTATCATTTTTAAGATATTAGATAATTAAAAAATGACTTATTAATTGAGCTGATTAATAAGTTACATTAAATAACAATGAATAAATTTAGACTTGCAAGTTTATATAAACCAGTAGCAGACCAGCCGAAGGCGATTAAGGAATTAACGGAGGGTATTTTTGCTAATAAGAAATACCAGACACTTCTGGGAGTGACGGGTTCGGGCAAGACCTTCGCAATAGCAAATGTAATAGCCAATGTAAATAAACCTGTTCTTGTAATTTCGCACAATAAGACCCTTGCGGCACAGTTATACAGCGAATTCAGGGAATTTTTCCCTGAAAATAGCGTTGAGTATTTTGTAAGTTACTATGATTATTACCAACCCGAGGCATATATCCCCCAGACCGATACCTATATAGAAAAAGATGCCTCTATAAATGATGAGCTGGATAGACTCAGGCTTTCCTCCACGAGTTCGCTTATGTCAAGGCAGGACGTTATAATAGTTGCCTCGGTAAGTTGTATATATAACCTGGGTTCTCCAAGCGATTACAGGGAACTTCTGGTATTTCTTGAGAAGGGACAGAAAATAGATAGGGATGAGATATTAAGACAACTCGTAGACATACAATATGCAAGAGATGACATAGAGTTTGTGAGGGGAAAATTAAGAGTACGCGGAGATACAGTAGAGGTATTTCCCTCATATGCGAAATCTGCCTACAGGATTGAATTGTTTGGAGATACAATTGAGAAACTGACAGAAATACATCCGG
>VGKN01000399.1 GCA_016867055.1 Candidatus Omnitrophota bacterium | reverse complement strand
AACAGAGCCAATCAATATGGGTGCTTATATTACAGGAAATGAAATTATTGGGCCGGTTTCTTCGGGAGATGTGACTGCTCCGAGTCCTCCAGGGAATCTAAGAATTCAATAGAATCATAGACAATTCAGGCTAAGGCTGAGAATAATATCGTTGCGGGTTGCGAGTTGCGGGTAGGCTGTTAAGCCAATTTGGCTCGTTGAGTTGGTTTAGCTATGAATTAACGGTAACGTCGAAAGGTTACGAAGCCCGTATCGGTAACGTCTACGGGTAACGTTAAACTGTTAAGATGGTTGAGCTCGTTTAGCCCGTTGAGTCAGTTTAAGACCCCCAGTTAAAGAAATGCCTAAGGGGACAAAAATTTTTTAGTATAATTTAAAAAGTGGAAATCATTAGATTTATTGCGGATGTAAATGTAGAAAAGGCAATAGTAGACTATCTAACAGAAAATGGGTATGATACAAAGTGGGTCCCAGATTATAGTTGCGAAATCCTTGATGAAGACCTTTTAAATCTCGCAAATGTGGAGAAGAGGATTCTTATAACTAACGACAAAGATTTTGGTGAGCTAACTTTTTTACAAAAGAGCCTCTTTACAGGAATAATTCTCCTTAGAGTTAGAGGACAGCGAGCAGAGGATAAGGTTAAACTGATAAAGAAGCTCTTGAATAAACACAGTGATAAGCTTTTAAATCATTTTATTGTAATTACAAAGAAGAAGATAAGAATTATAGCCATGGAGGAAATAAAATGACCGAGGAAAAACTTCTAAAACGGATTGTTATTAACCCTAAAATAATGCTTGGAAAGCCGGTTATTAAGGGAACAAGGCTAACAGTAGAGATAATCGTTGAGAAAATTGCTTATGGTGAAACAATAGAAGACCTCAAGAGAGATTATCCTTTTATTACGGAAGATGATGTAAAAGCAGCCCTTTTATATGCAGCTAAGCGATTGGCTCACGAAGAGGTATATGCTGCATAAATGATTTGTCAAGGAGAGCTAAAAAAAGGGGGAAAGGGTCACTCAGGGTCAGACTTGATTATTGACATTCTCCGGGTGATTAAATGAGATTCAAACATTCTTCTGCAGTTAGAACTTTAAATGGCAGATCAGTATGGCGATCCAGGAAGTGCCGATTCTCGGTAACGAGGGCATCAGCGCCAACCCATTCGGTAAATGCAGCAATGAAAGCATCTGCAGGTTTGAACCCTCTGGTTCCGTATTTAAAAGCTATCTCAAAAGGAACAACAAAATCTTCATCAATTGTAGTTAATGCATTAATGAAGCTTATGAACTCACGGAAGGATTCAGGTGATAAATTACGTTTAACTTCTTCAAATATTGTGGGGGAATACGGACAGTGTGTAAATGCCCTGTTTCAAGCAGTTTCTCTAAAAATTTGAATGATACAGGTTCTTTTAAAGGGCCAAAGGAAAATATATATTCATTAGAATCAATGACGAACCGCAAGTTTTTCTTCCCATATTTCTTCTCTTGTTTTACGCAGCTTTTCGATCATCTCATCCTTACTCATCTTATAAATAGGAGGAGGATTTTGGGCTATTATCTCTCTGATTTTAATCAGATGCTTTTTAGCCTTTTTAGGATTTTTCATGATTTGTCACCTCACTTTAAAGATTACTATGGAATTAAAAATCCCAAAGCAAATATATACTCATTGGCGTCAAGGGAGAGCCGCAAGCTTTTTCTCCCAGAGTTTTTTCCTCATTTTACGCAGATGATCAATAACTTCTTCTTCGCTCATCCCGGCAAATGGAGAAGGTCGCTTAGATATACTTTCACGCAGCTCTTTCCACAGTCTTTTGGCTTCTGCTTTTTTGTTTTTCATAATCTATCGCCTCATGGTAGAGATTACTATGAAGCAAAGGAGTTGTCAAGACACCGCAT
>VGKN01000398.1 GCA_016867055.1 Candidatus Omnitrophota bacterium | reverse complement strand
TATTCCGGATATCATATCGCTAAACGAAACCTTGCCTCCGCCGAAAAGCAAAGAACACCACAAAGAAATAATTAAACCTATAAAGAGAATAAATAAAAAAAATCTTATTTTATTACTTCTCATTTATTAAAGAATTTAACTCCTCCAGCGCCTCCACGAACATCTGAGGCGTAGGGCTACAAAATTTGCGAGCCTCTACAATATAAATCTTTTTCTGCTTTACCGCTTCAAGAACACTATAATCCTGCCAGTTTTTAAGTTCTTCTTCTGTAACATCGCCCATTGTAACCAGAATGATTATATCGGGATTTTGCCTTATTACGTCCTCACGATTATAACGTGGGTAACGAATTTTGGAATCCTTGGCAATATTTATACCCCCGACTAAACCTATCATATCATCCACAAATGTATTTGGGCCAACTGTTACGAGTGGTTTTACGCCTACCTGCCAGAAAATCTTTTTTCTTTTTGAATTCGCGACTTTTTTCTCTATCAAGCCGATTCTATATTTTAGAGACTCAGAGGTCTTTTGGGCCTCTTTTTCTTTGCCAACAATTCTTCCAAGAAGCAAATATTGATTGAATATGCTATTAAAATCTCTACATTCATCAAAGACGAATACCTTAAGTCCAAAACTTCTTAGCCTATCTAACATATCTTTGCTATGCCCCTCTTTTGTGGCAAATATTATGTCTGGTTTAAGGCTGATAATCTTTTCGAGGTTCGGCTCCAAGAATGTTCCTATCTTTTCTTTTTTAGCAGCCTCTTTTGGACGGTCGCAAAAGGTAGTAACTCCAACTACAATATCTTGCACACCCAAGGAAAATAACTCCTCTGTTATAGAGGGAGCAAGAGAAATTATTCTTTCAGGCGGGTTATCTATTTTTAATTCATATCCAGTAGAATCAACAAAACTATCTGCAAATACAATAAAAGGCATAAAGAATATAAAAAAAATTAATATATTAACTCCCTTCATACTATCCTCCAGTCTAAAATGTCCAAGAGCCAATTCTCACCTTTTAGAAGTTTCTTACTCTTCAAAATCTCTATCCGTCCCTTAAACAGTGGTCCTGCTATTACAAGGGTATGAAATTCTCCTTTTTCTCCGCAGGGGTCTATTTTAGTAGACAGATTTTTTATAAACTCATTATCTATTTTTTTACCCAAAGTCTCCTTGTTCAATAAATCTGCTTGGGTTGTTACCACTACAGCCTCAAAATCTTTATTTATAAACTCTGTTATTAGATTTGAAGTATCTCTGTTCCATAAAGGCATAATCGCCTTTATTTCCAACCCATTGCAGACTCTTTCTATCCAGTCTTTATGTTCTTGTAAATAAATATCTCCAAAGACAATTCCCTTAATATCCCTTTTTTTCTTCCAATCCATAACCAAGTTTTTAAATTCCTCTTCATAGGTTTCTTTTGGCATCGCCTTTTGAAGTATCTCTATACCAGTTAATTTTGCCTGCTCAAGAACAAGTTCAGATGGTAGCCAATGAGAAAGCGAACGTTTTCTAATATGGTCTATGAAATTAAATAAAGCACATACTTGATAGCCTTGAGACACTGCCTTATAACAGGCAAAACAGCTATCCTTTCCGCCGCTCCATAGACTTATTACCTTCATCCTATTCCTACAATTTATATTTATGTTCAAGAAATACAGAGATTGCACCCATCTAATCTCTTTACGATTTTCACCCTTTTTGTATCAATAACATTAAAGATATTCCCGCAAACATCATCAGTATTGAACAAAGATAACTTATTTTAGTGCTCTCTTGAATATGCTTTATATCTAAAGAATACAGGTTATCTCCTATAAGAGGTTTGGATACTGTAATGGACGGGTAATAATTTACTCCTCCCAATTGAACACCCAAAGCCCCTGCCATGGCTGCTTCGGTTATC
>VGKN01000397.1 GCA_016867055.1 Candidatus Omnitrophota bacterium | reverse complement strand
CGGACTTTGGTTTGCCTGTCGCTCGCCATCCCGAACGTGAGAGGAGGTATAGTCCGAAGGGTTCCGCTGAGAATAAGGACTATCCCAAGATTAAGATAGCGGTTGTTCAGGGCAATATCCCACAGGATATGAAGTGGGACGAGGCAAAAAGAGAATTTATCCTTAAGAGATACGAGGATTTAACAAGGGAGGCATCACGAAAAAAACCGGATTTGATAATTTGGCCTGAGACATCTATTCCGGGCTACCTTGAATTAGAACCTGATATATGTGAGAGAATAACAGGGTTATCAAGGGATATAAATATACCCCTTATAGTAGGAAGTATTGGTTATGATTTTGAGAGCCATGGGAAAAATCTTAATAGTGCAATTCTCATAAAAGACAAGACAGGGTCTTTTAAAAGACACAGTAAATTACACCTTGTTCCATTTGGAGAATTTGTGCCATTTGAGAGGCACCTTGGTTTTATAAGGAAATTTGTTGATATAGGAAATTTTCAGGCAGGAAAAGAATATGCGCTCTTAAATGTGGATAACGCTAAGATTGGAACGCTGATATGCTTTGAGGATATCTTTCCTGAGCTTGTCAGGAATTTTGTTAAGAAAGGCGCAAACCTTATGGTAAATATTACAAATGACGCCTGGTTTAAAGACTCCAGCGCCCCCTTTCAGCACGCACAGGCATCTGTTTTTCGGGCTATAGAAAATAGGGTTTTTGTTGTAAGGTGCGCAAATACTGGACTTTCCTGTTTTATTGATGAAAAAGGCAAGGTGTATGATAAGATAAGAGATGTCAGGGGAAGAAATATAGATGTAACAGGTTTTAGCATAGCAGAGGTAGGGCTTTTAAATATAGACACCTTTTACAAAAAATATGGTGATTTATTTACTCTTATATGTATATTTGTTAGCATAATAGGTATAGTTTTTATCACGCCCATAAGTTATGTCAAACAGAAATCTAATCCACAAGGGATAGACCTTCCTAATCCTTTAAAGGAAGGGTCTAAGGTGAAATAGATGCGGATAAAATATATTTTTACCTTTTTAATTTTGATTCTGGTGATTTTTACAATTCCCTCTTATGCAATTGAAGTAGGGCGGGTAGCTAAGTCATCCTCGGGGGAGGGTGATTATAAACCAGAGTATGCCTTAGATGGGAACATGAAGACCAGATGGAGCAGTGAATTTGCGGATAATCAATGGTGGGAGGTAGATTTTGAAAGGCCGCAAGTGATATGCGGTGCAACGCTTAAATGGGAAACCGCATTCGGAGAGAAATACAGCATAGAGGTTTGCGACAGTGCCGGAAACTGGAAAACTGTCTATGAAACAGATGAGGGAGACGGAAATACAGATATTATCTATTTTAGCCCGGTTGAGATAGTCAAGTTTAAGTTAAACTGTATAGAAAGGGGAACTGGCTGGGGTTTTTCCATCTGGGAGGTAATTTTTCATAATGAGTCCGATATGCCCGTTATTACGGCAAGCGATTTAAAGACCAGTAGTTCAGCCCCACTTGCTATGGACGGCAATAAAAAGACTTATTGGCACAGCGATAAGACGGATAAATCTCAAATTAATATCAAGTTTAATAAGGAATTGCCTCTCGGGGGTATTATTCTTTTCTGGGGAGAGGATTACGCAAGGGAATATTCAGTAGAGATTTCACGCGACGGAGAAAATTGGAGAGAGGTATTTAAAACTAAAAATAGTAACGGAGGTGAGGATCAGATTTATTTTAAAGCGGCTGATGTGCGAGAGATTAGAATAAATTGCGCAAGGGATTCATCCGGTAGGGGATTTTCGCTTGCTGAGATTGAGTTAAAGAGCGCTGAAGAGCAGGTAACGCCACTTAAGAGCTATCAGGTATTAGCCAAGGATTGCCCTGAGGGGTATTATCCTATGTGGTTAAGACGCCTGCAGGAATTCTGG
>VGKN01000396.1 GCA_016867055.1 Candidatus Omnitrophota bacterium | reverse complement strand
TTCCTTCTTTGTGATTAAAACTTGAACGCACATGTATCTTTATATTGAATTTTTTTGCGCATTCTATTGAACGTGCCTGCATAACCTTTGCACCTAAAGATGCCATCTCAAGCATCTCGTTATAACTAATTCTAGGGAGTTTCCTGGCATTGGGAATAATTCTTGGGTCTGCAGTATAGACCCCATCCACGTCAGTATATATCTCGCACATCTTAGCGCTCAACACCTTGCTAAGCGCTACTGCTGTCATATCAGAACCACCTCTGCCCAAGGTAGTGATATCCTGATTTAAATTCACCCCTTGAAAACCTGCAACTATTACAATTTTACCTTTCTTCAATTCTTCCAAGATGCGCTTCGTATTTATATCCAAGATTTTTGCTTTTGTAAATGAACTATCGGTTATTATCCCTACCTGCGCACCGGTAAAGGAGATTGCCTCATAACCCAATTTGTCAATAGCCATCGCCAAAAGGCTAACAGATACCTGCTCCCCTGTGGAAATCAGCATATCCATTTCTCTCTCGGGTGGGTCATCTGTAATTCTATGAGCAAGTTCTACCAATTCATCTGTGGTATCGCCCAGTGCTGATACTACAACTACGAGGTCATATCTCTTTTTCTTATAACTTACAACTCTTTTTGCCACGTTCATTATACGTTCTGGATCCGCTACAGAAGAGCCGCCATATTTCTGGACAATTGTCTTAGACATTACTATTTAACCCTTTTTGAAAAAATTTCTTTAAGACCTCAAAAACCATATAAACCGCAAGTATTATAAGTATCACTGAAATTGACACTATCAAGAAATCTTGCTTTAAAAAAAACTTATAAACCTGATATATAAGAGCGCCAACGGTTGTCAATAACATAAAAATGGCTGGGATAAAAGTAAAATTTACATTTTTATTTCTTGAAAGTAGCCATGCGCTTAGAACAAAAAGGGTAAGGGCTGCCACCAGTTGATTTGAAGCGCCGAATATAGCCCAGATTCTACCTCCCTGTCCGGATATTGTAAGCATACCTCCTAAAATTACAATAATCAGGGTTGCGAAAAATCTATTTTTCACCTTAAACAATTCCTGCGCGATATACCTTGCTACTCTGGTTGCTGTATCAAGGGTTGTCAGAATAAAGGAATTTAACAGAGTAATCGCTATAAGACCGCCAAAACCAAACAAAACAGGTCTTGTTATATTTCCAAAACCCGCCCCAAACGTACCTACAGGGCCAGGTCCCTCTTTTGAGAGTAGTAGGGTTAGTCTCTCCTTTCCGGATAGCCCTCCTGCAATGCATAACAAAGCCAATATTGCAACAAAACCCTCTAAAACCATTGCGCCATAACCAATCTTCTTTGCATCGCGTTCGTTTGCAAGTTGCTTTGAGGTTGTTCCGCTTGAAATAAGAGAGTGAAAGCCGGATACAGCGCCACAGGCAACCGTGACAAAAAGCATTGGCCAGAGAAGCCCTTCTTGGCTTTTTAGATTAATAAAAAAAGGCATATTTATCTTTGGGTGCGATATAACCAAGCCTAAATATCCAAAAGAAACGCCAAAAAATAAAAGATAGGAAGATAAATAATCCCTTGGCTGAAGCAGAATTTGAACAGGCATTACTGAGGCGATAAAACAGTATATCAAGAGTAAAACACTCCAAACCAAAAGGGGGTTCCATGGCAATTTAATCGGTACAAATATTCCTAATACTATAAGAAAAGAAAGCAGGCCAAGACCTATTATAGTAACAAGTCCATTATTCAATTTTAGATTATACATCATAAAACCTGTTAAAATAGCAATAGGTATCAATCCCAGCGAGGGAATTACTATCTTAGGTTCTGATACAAAGGTCTGGCTACAAAAAAAGGTAAATACGCTAACCACTAAAATAAGTGCAAGCCAGACAAAACCCGAGAAAACAAGCTTTGCCCGTCTTG
>VGKN01000395.1 GCA_016867055.1 Candidatus Omnitrophota bacterium | reverse complement strand
CTTCTCATAGATATCCCTCATATCCTTAATAAGTCCGCCTTCATACTCAAAGGAGGTAATCCCTGCGGTTGAACCAACAACGAAGACTACTACATTTCCTTCCTTTAATTTAGTCTGCGAGAGTAAACTTTGTATGTGAGCTGTAATATCTAAAAGGTCACCTGCTCCCCTTGTATTAAGTGATATTGATTTTGTAATTACTTTCATAGTTTAAAAGGTTAAGGTTGAGGTTAAGGTTAACATTTTCTATTTTCAATTTATAATTCATATTCTCAATTTGTTCTTCTGTCAATCCTATTTTTTCTCTTGCTTATCTTAACCAGCAAATGTTTAAATATCGGGCCCTTTGGTCTGACAACAAGCATTTTGTTCTGACGGTTATTTATTTGCTTCATATCTTTTTATCACCGCAAAACCGCTAAAATCCACAGAAACGCAAAAAAATCTTTGCGCTTTGGCGGCAATTTTGCGTCTTAGCGGTGTAGGCAAATTTTACCTTTCTCTCTTCAGCTCTCTCTCAAATACTTCGTATGTTTTATCGTCGTATAAACAGAATATAACCTCTTTTGGAAAACTATGGGTTTTAAGAAACTCTCTAGCGGTGCTTAGCATTATTTTAGCACACCTGTCAACCGGGTATCCAAATATGCCGGTTGATATGGCAGGAAAGGCAATGGTGTTTAATTTCTTCTCATCAGCAATCTTTAGGCTATTTACTGTAGCATTTCTTAATTTATTATCCTCATCGCCTTCGCCCATTCTTGGGCCAACTGCATGGATAACGTATTTTGTCTTTAATTTACCTGCGCCTGTTATAACAGCACCGCCCACAAATGTGCCGCCAATTTTATCGCACTCCTCCTGAATAGACTCTTCACCCTTTTTTCTTATTGCCCCAGCAACACCACCACTCATAATGAGTCTACTATTTGCGGCATTGACTATCGCATCAACTGCTAATTCTGTGATATCGCCTTTTATAAGTTTTATCATTTGCTAAAATAAAGCATCAGAGTATCAATATATCAAAGGTATCAGAGTTTAGTTCTTATAGAACGAGTTAAGCCATTTAAAAAAATCCCTATCTCATACCGTAAGTTATCCATTTCATCGTATCTTTCTTTTGATAAGTACTTAAGTTCAACAGCAACTTCTAATAAATATTCGGTTTCAACTAAAGACCTATTAGCGATGTTTAAAAAATTCAGGAATTCCCTTTTGCTTGAACTGGCTTGTCCCTCAACTATGTTTGCAGAAACAGATAAAGCAGCTCTTCTTAGCTGAGAAGTCAGTCCATATTCCTCTTCCTTTGGAAAATCTCTTGTGTATTTATAAACTAAAATAACTAACTTGTGCGCTCTTTTCCAAACCTCCAATCTCTTATATCCTTTTTTCTCCGTATCCTCACTCATCTATATAAGATATCCTCTGACACTCTGACACATTGGCACTCTGACACTTTCTAATCCGTTCTCTTCTTAAACAACAGCCAGTTTTTATCCTGATGAAGTTTTGGCTTAAGTTTTACAAGGCAGTATGTACCCTTTAATCTTTTTCCATTTATATCAAATGTAAGCTTATTAGGAGTTATCTCTTTAGGTATATATGTTCCCCTATCCCATATCTTAACAGTTCCTGCGCCATATTCTCCTTCTGGAATAATTCCTTCAAATTTCTCATATCCCAGTTCATGGTCAGGGACTGCTACCGCAAGCCTTTTTGCGCCTTCATCAAGCGGCGGTTCCTTTGGAACCGCCCAGCTTTTTAAAACGCCTTGCATTTCAAGCCTCAGGTCATAATGAAGGTGCGATGCGTTATGTTTATGGATAACGTAAATTAGCTTTGCAGATTTTTCTCTGGGCATTATGTTCTAACAAGTGAAGCTCCACGGCTTGACAGCCGTGGCATCTTCACATTCTTCGGCGAAACCCGCCGAAGCAT
>VGKN01000394.1 GCA_016867055.1 Candidatus Omnitrophota bacterium | reverse complement strand
TTGTGGAAGATAAAGGGATTTATTATTTCGTAGATAATAAAGGAAATAAGTATGAAATCCCAGATTTTAGAGGAATTGTTTTAGAAGGTTTTTATAACTTTGGCTATTATTATAAATCTTTATTAATAGATATTCGTCGTTGGCAAGAATATATAACAAAAACCGGTTGCCGCGTTTCAATATATCGCACAATTAAACATGATCTTACTCCCCCAATTTTTAAAGTTACAGAATGGTTTCCTGATAGTAAAACAATCAGAGTGCCCGAAAAAGTAATAGTGATAGTTGATGATGGAGGCACAGTTTTAGAAAATACCTCTGCTACTGCATGCGGTTTAATCTATGGTCATAGTAAGGGTATAAACCTTCATATCCATATTTATACAGAGGATAGTTTAATCGATACGCTTCTCCGACTTAAAGAGATAATAGGCGAAGGTTTTGGAGATGTACCGCTATATCTGGCTGGATTTAATAATTGGGTGGAAAGAGGTGAGGACGTATTAGGAGTATTGCAAAAGGCGGGTGCCAATGTAATAAATCCTGATTTGTTAGGCTTGTTAGGCAAGGGGATAGCAACTGGTCGTCTTCAGCTTCTTCCAGGGGGCAAATTACTCGATACACAAAACGATAGTACAATTGACCTCTCAGCGCAGGCAAAAGCCCAAACCGTCACCCTGCCAGCCGAAACTCCGGCCGCCGCGCCACCCCAAGCTACTGCAGATAATCCTACTTATATGGCTCTCTGTCTTTTATTTGGTAGTGAAATTGATTTAGGGAAGATTAATGATCCAGATTATATCGCTTTATTAGCGAGTAGTTATAGAGTTTCAGAAGAAGATATAAGAAATGCATTAAAAGAATTGCAATTAAAAGGTCCACAGGTAATTGTTAATGATGTAATAAGTATGATTAAAAAGTTTTTATTAGACCCGAGGATAAATGAGCCCGAATTTTTTGTTTTAAATATTTTAGCTCCTTACCTTATGTTTGTAAATAAAGGACGTAAATTGCAAACAAAAATAGAACGTGAAATATTAAATAAATTTAGCCAGATGTTCGAAATGCATCCCAGTTGGCTTGAAAGATTAGCAAAAGAGGTAAGAAGTTCTAACGGGAAAAGATTATTTGATATAGGACGAGTACATTTATTAATTAAGGCAATAACGATTGGTTACACATTTAACGAACCGTTAGCCATTTTGAACGGGGCATTAAAACGTTATAATCTTAAGTTAAGGATGACGGAAAATGGATGTATTGTTCCCCATAGAATTTCTGCTATTTTTCATATCGGCACAAAAGAAATAGGCGATATTCTTATTGTGGAACGCATAGGACCTTCATTCCTCGGTCAAAACTTAGGCACAGCCGCAGCTTTAGATAAGGATGTTGATATATCTAAAGATAGCATAAAGGGAATGTTAGAAGATGTTAATGAGCTTGTAACTAAAAAAATTGAATCCATGCCATTTGACATAACTATGATAGATACTTGGAGTAAAAATGTGGGTATTGATATGACACCCCAGCAAATACTAACGATACTTCAATTTTTGTGCAAAAAGGATTTTGAAGCTCTTAGTTTTAAAAGAAGATTTACAAAAATAGCTCATGACACTGGTATTCATGAAACTAAACACAAATGGGATGAGGGATTAGGTGTGGCTATAAGTATTAATGATATTGATGGAGAAATATCTGCTCATCTAACGCAGGCTATTTTTGGAGCTGCTCCTTACGAAGGACTTAATGACTTAATAGGCCTTCTTATGTATGCCTCTCTTGATCTTAAGAAAAATACCAAGCCGCAAGAGGTTATCGTTAAGTTAACAAGGGAAGTATGGCAGTTAGCAGAGGAAGTCTACTCAGGCAAAATAGATGAAGAGATGTTAAGAAATAGGCTTCGGAATATTTATAATAGTTATAAATGTATATCAAATGGGA
>VGKN01000393.1 GCA_016867055.1 Candidatus Omnitrophota bacterium | reverse complement strand
ATGCAGATTGGCTTTTTGAAAAGATCACCGCGGGGAAGAATGGCTACCCCCAAGGCTTACGAGCACCTCGGCAAAAAACTCCCAGCCACCAAATCCCAGCCCAAGCTTTTTGAGGAAAAGTAGGCGAGTGCCCCGAGGTTTATCATTCCAATCAAGGCAGAGATTTGCTATAGGATGATATAATAATAGATATATGACTTTAAGAAGAGTAGAGTTTATTGAGGATGGTGACTGGAGAGCAACTTATTCCCCCGCGTTAACGAACGGCCTCGCTAAAGACGGCGTGGTTGTTAATGCCAGAGAAAATTTTGCAGAATTAAGAAGAGCTCTCGCAACGGGTGAATTGGCAGATGTGTACATTTTGGATAATGAGATTGTTGGGGAGGATAAAGAGGGGGCCCAGATGGCGCTTGCGATACGCCAAAGAGCTTGCGAAATGCGCCGAGAAGTATTAGTTATTACACTGCTATGCTCTGCGCCTATAGAAGTAAGGAAAACCTATGGTGGCTCGCTAGACAAGAACGGGATCCCAATATGCTCTAAACTAACTGATGCCGCAATTGTTGGTTTTTATATTGCGCGTTGTATCGATACGGGAAAGGTATTAAGTCTCAAGGAATGGTTAACGGCCGAGGGGATTTCAATGCCAGAGAATACCCGCGAGGCACGAGATGTGCAAACTAAACTTGTCGTTAGGGCGGAAATGGAAGAAGCTGGTGGTTTTTATCTGGGACCCAGAGAGTTTATTGCCCGTTACAAAGAGCGGATAACTAGATTTATGGAGCCGGGAAGCATTAGAGAGTTAGATAGGCTGTTTCCTGTAGGAAGTGGTATCGAGGCCAAGTGAAAGTCCAAGTGGCAATACTGTGCCTGATTTGTTTTTAACTCTTGATTTCTTCGAAGACGCCCTTATCGGCCGATTTTTCGCCCTTGAGTTCCATTAATTCTTTAAGATTTTTTACCAGTTCTTGTGCGCTGCGACTGATTGGAGGGCTCCCTTTTTCTGCTAACTCTTCATATATCATTGCTATAGATAGCTTTGATAATTCATCCTCAGGTTTATACCATAATCTTGTAGTCTTATTAATAGTTAACCCTAATGATTTTAATGGATCGGCTTTTATTTTGAGTATCTCTGTGTCGATGTTTAGCCCTGGTACGTATTTTCTCTCTCCCGATGAAGTTAATTCCTCAGACAATTTTTTTATCGAATCACGTAGTAAATTTATATCGGCACAAATATCCTCGATAGATTTATTTTCTGGTAGTGGGATTATTTTCATTGTTTTTTCTCGCAGTTCTTTTTGGCAGCACTTTCTTAGCTTATTGACATTCTTTTTACCACTAGGATCGCCATCGCATAAAGCAACTACATTCCTTCCTTCTGACAGCATAAGCTTTGCCATGGCGATATAGCTATCAGGACTTCCGGCGTCAACTACGCTAAAATCATTAAGGTCGATATCAACCTTGTTTTTCTCTTTTAGTCTTTTAACCACATCATATAAGTAAATGACATCCGAAGGACCCTCAACCAGTAGGCTTTTTTCTGCTATTAGAAAGTTATTGCATAGTAAGATTCCCAGCGATTCGCGAACTGACTTCCAGTTCTTCTGAAACGGCTTCTGGTCGATTTTGGTGCCGCTCAAAGTCTTACTAACGACTCTGTTGCGATTCGGGTGGTTTTTGCTTATCAAAAATAATGAGTGAGTAGTGTATACGATCTGAGCGGTATCTGACGCTGCCTCAAAGCTGCGCTGTAAGTCCAACTGCGCGTAAGGGTGGAGGTAAATTCCCGGCTCATCAAATAAAAATATGAAACTGTCGCTTGGGTTGTTATATTTTCTGGCATTGATCATCATCGACAGAACGAAAAAGGTCTGGAAACCTGACGACTTGTGCGAGGGGCGAGTAAACCTGCTTTGTATAGATGGATCATGGATTTGAATAAGAATATGGTCGCCATT
>VGKN01000392.1 GCA_016867055.1 Candidatus Omnitrophota bacterium | reverse complement strand
ATTAAAGGGGAGGCTGCCATCCTTGTTAATTAAGGTAAAAAATCATTGGTGTAAACTTCATCTAATTTTATCTTTCTATCTATGAGACCTGCCTCAGTTAAGTGATCTTGAACATTTTCCCATCCTTCTCTTGTTTGATAGCCAAATCCATATTTTTCTGTTGTCTCATTTTTACAATTTAAAGTCATATCTATAAAAGTTTTAAGTATATCTTCTTTATGCTCCCTTTTACTATAAAAAAGATTGACATATGCATTAACTGCTTCCTCTGGATGAACAATTGCATATTCCCAACCTTTTATAGTTGCACGTATAAATTTTTTACAAAGCGTGGGGTTCTCTTTAGCGGTATCTTCGTGTGTAACAATTGCGTAATAATAGGGGTTTATTCCATAATCCCTAAATAGAATAGCATTAAATTCTACTCCTCTTTTTTTTAATTTATTTTGGAATCCAAAAGCAACTCCTATGCAAACATCACCCTCACCATCTAACAGAGCTGAGACTTCAGCCAAATGAGCACATTGGACATGTATAGTTTGGTCAATATTTAAACCGTTCTTTTTGAGAAAAATTTTAAACTGCTCATATCCTAAATTTTTATAATTTGGCCACCTAGGTAGATTACATATCACCCTCTTACCTATTAAATCACTTGGTTTAACAATATTTTTTTCTTTAAGATAAAAAATACCATATGGATTCGTTTGAAATAAAGTAGCTAAGGACACTAATGGTATATTTTTTGCTCGAGCAGTTAAAACACTAATCGCATGAATTATCCCAAAGTCGTTTTCTTTGTTCGCTAAACCTTGCACAGCCATTGAAGAGCCTTTCGCGTGTATTATCTCTACCGTAAGGCCTTCTGCTTTATAATAACCCTTTTGTTGAGCAAGGATAAATGGAGCATACAAGACTGAAGGAAACCAATCAATTCTCAGAGTTATATGTTGTAATGACCTTTCTTTAGAATCATCGGCAATGCTTTGTTTTCCACAAGATAATACACAAAGCAATAAGAAAATAATCAAAAATTTTAAAGCTTTAGAATTATTGACCGGTTTTTGAAAAAAACAACGTGGCATAGGGCATTGTGAGATATTACGAAACGTCCTTTTGGGCTACAAAAGAAGAGTAAAGCGTTTACCGAACACCTCGAACACACCTAACATAGTTAGTCTCTGACTTATCAAAATGAAATGATCGACCGTAATCATAGCATACGCCCCAAGCTTGAGAAGTGGTTAAAGCATGGGTGGTACTTGACCAATAGTCAGTAAGAGCGGTGTTAGGAAAATAGGTAGTATTTATTGCAGGAGCAGAACGACTATAATCAACTAGGGATAACAACTCCCTCACATTAGGAAGCCGCCAATCGGAATAACCAGCATAGGTAAGGTTCTCACAGAAATCAACAGCTTTTTTCCAAATTATTGTTGCACCATCAGCACAGCCTGGAGATTTTCCGTCCTTTACCCAAATCAATCCAGTAGAATTATCAGTTATGGTATCATCACCTTTATCGGTGAAACGCACTCCTGCCCAACCTTTCTGGTAAGTGCCATCATCACCGATTAGATAGGATTTGGTTTGACCTGTCTTAGAAAGCTCAGATGCAGCACAAAAAGGATGAGATAACAAGAAAAAACAAGCTATACTTACTGCGCTTATAAGAATTGCTTTCTTCAAATGATATTTCATAATCCCTCCTTTCTTTATTTTTTATTTTTTATATTTTATATTTTTTATCCAATTAATCATAATTATCAAATGACTCCTCCAATTTAAATCAAAGCTTCATCTACTCTATCATTTCTATCTAAATTATTATACCACATTGATCGATAGGCTACAACCATTTTATATCTTTTCTCCTGCTCAATCGAACTATTCTTCTTGTATCTTTTTCTGAATAAAAAAATATACTTGTTTCTATGGGATATAATAAACCTTTATAACTCAGGCGTAT
>VGKN01000391.1 GCA_016867055.1 Candidatus Omnitrophota bacterium | reverse complement strand
ACGTTCTTCTACTGTGGACTCTGCTAAACTATCATTAATCGTCTCGCTGAGCCCGGCTAAATCACACAATTGTTGGAGTATACTAAGAAATGCTTGTATTGTATCTAAATTATGTGCATCTTCTTGCACAAGTTTTGAAGCTATCTCTTTCAAATTCTCAAGATAAGTAATTATATTTTCATCAAATATAGAACTACGACTTTGTGGCACGCGAGTCGGCCATAAGGAAGAGATTGAAACAGATTTCTTTTCTCCTCCCAATTTAACCTTTAGGTTTAGCTGGGGCAGGACTTTGATAAGCGCTAAGATTACATCCTTAAGGGGCGGTGATGAGTCTGTAATAGAGAGGATAAGTTTTTTATCAGCAATGGTTGCTTGAGTATTAGAAGCATTGGTAGTAACCTCTAAGCTATCTAAGTCATCAAATACCCCACCAGCGGCAAATACAGAGAGTATCCTTGATAGGGATGAGTCAGCTCCTAATGCTCTCTGTATGGCATCAGGTGTAATAGGAGCAGGAATCAGGGTTGGCGCGGCTTCGGCAACTGGGGAAATTTCTTTGGTTGTGGCTGGTGTAGAACAAACAATCTCTACATAGGTATCGCTTGTTGTCCTTTTATATGTAACCCATCTTACAATTACCATATCACCATCTTTTACCTCAACAAGTCCTTTTTCTTCCATAGCCCTTAACGTTTCCAGAACCTGCGTTTTTTCTTCTGGTTTTATGTAAATCCTATTAGGAAGTTCAAATAATATATTCAATACCCGCGCTGCCTGAAGTTTCATAATCAATTCCCTTTCGCCCTCTGAAAGGGCATCCTTATCCCTCCAACATGTAAAGAGCGTGTTTCTTGAAGTGCGCTTATCAACCCATTCGTCGCCAACCGCTATCTCTTCTTCTTTCTCTTTGGGTATCTTATGCAGACGGCCCTTGCTATGTATCATTGCTTTAGCCAAAACTTTATCCTTAAAGATAACAACTACCTTATCATCCGGGAGAGGCTCTTCGGCTATATTCTTAAATCTAATACCTGCGTGCTGACCTACTGCTAAGATTCCCATGTCCCTTAGTTTCTTCTCGGTAGCGGTTTGAAGCCGTCTTAAGCCCTCACCGTCAATCCATCCATCAATATAGATATCCAATTCTATATCAGAACCATAAGTAAGCTCTTCCAATGCGCTGCCCGAGCGAAGAACAGCTCCTGCTATACTTGCCCCCAATCTTTTAATATCTGCTGTTACGCCGATAATTACATCCTTCACCCTCGCGGTTATATCAGGAGACCATTCTTTATCATAAAATCTCAAATCCTTACCTGTGGCTTGCAACGCTTCGCAAATAACCGCTTTTACTAACCAATGCGTTTCCTGAGCCAACCTTCTGCTAAGTCTATCTATAACATACTCCCTCAGTTCAGCAGAATTCTCTGTATTGGCAGCAATATTGCCCAATAGCCAGCCTGCTGTTATGCGAA
The DNA here is from genome assembly GCA_016867055.1 of Candidatus Omnitrophota bacterium. Next base: position 493 of record VGKN01000391.1, on the reverse strand, counting down.
CCTCTGCATCATTGTCATCTAATGCGTCAAATAATGGGCTTAATGGCAGGGACTCTGTTCCCATCAATAAATGTCGTGCTACAGCCCTCACCCACCAACAATCTGACCTCAGATAATTCAATAATTCATCAACGGGCTTAATGGGCTCTCGCAACAATGAATCCAACCTCAAAGCCACCTCGTCTTTTCTGTTTATAGCCTCATTAAGAGCAATAAAGTAGAATTGAAATAGGCTGGATGCAACGGGCGCAATTTTTAAACGCCCAGTATCAGCAGACGGCGCGGTGGGTGTTCCCGACGAAGAGGTAGCTCCTCTGACGGCGGGCGTGGCTTGGCTATTGAATACATAGAACTTGGCTGAATAATCAAAATCACCGCTTTGTGCGCCTGTATCATCAGAATAAAACTCTCCTGCTACAGCAGCCTTGATGGTAAGGGTAAGCCTTAAGCCTTTCTTAACCTCGCTGTCATGGGGGTCTTCATTAAGATATAG
>VGKN01000390.1 GCA_016867055.1 Candidatus Omnitrophota bacterium | reverse complement strand
GGGTTCCCTCCCGAGGCAACATAGCGTTCTGCCGAGGGATTTAACCTGTAAATCCCATATGAAAAGGAAATCAACAGAACAAAAAATACAACCACCGCTTCCAACATCCTCTTTGGCAAACCCTCTTCTACTACAAGATAGACTAATACGTTGACAAGTACAACAAGATAAGATACTCCGTATGCCCCTGTAATATCTGATATCTGTATAAGTGGCAAATTTAAAGTCTGAGAATACCCCAAAAGCGCCCAGCCAAAACCGCTTAAGATGTGCGAGCGGATATATTCTAACGATACCCACATCGCTGGTGCTATGAATAAAAAAACAATCCCTGACACTCTTGACACCTCTGACACATTTGACACTTTTCTTATCAGCATCCCGAATACTCCAAAATATAACGATAAATACAAAACTAATAATATCAGCCCTATTAACGTAACGTGAACAATCCAGTAAATTGTTATCAAATAAAAAATAACCCCTCCCAAATACCACACTAAAAATGTCTTTTTCAAAGAACAACCCCTCATCGCTAAAAATAATGGCACAAGCCCAAAAAATGCAAAAAATGTCAGGTTAAAATTTGGGAAGGAAAATGCGAGTAAAAAACCGGAGAGCACTGAAAAAAGAAAGGGTTTTAACTTAACCATTGATTGTAAAAAATTTTAAAGGATAATCATTATGAACCATTTAGTCATTGTATATGAAAAGAGAAATTCTGCAACAGATTTTAGTGCCAAGAGATTAAGTATGTTTCTTTGGAAGGGTTAAGCAGTGGAAGTGATTAAATTATTATGTACCATTTTAATAAACAATTGGGCAACTTATGGCGTCAGAGCTGGTTATGATACTCCTGAAGGGAGATTGGTTTGTAGTAGTATTTCTTAAATGCTTCAATGCCTTCCACGCTTGCCTTCGCCGCCGACATAGTAGTGATGTAGGGAATTTTATACTGTATGGCCATCATGCGAATATAGCTATCGTCGTATTTGCTCTCTCTTCCTACGGGAGTATTGATTATAAGGTCTATTTGTCTATTCTTAATGGCGTCTGCGATATTGGGCCTTCCCTCATGGAGTTTGTTAACGAGCGTTGTCTCTATACCCCTTTCCTTAAGGAAATTATGGGTATTCTTAGTGGTAAAAATTTTAAAACCATCCATATGGGAAAGCTTTTCGGCTATAGGAAAAAGTTCTGGCTTATCCTTATCGGAAACTGTAAGCAATACGTTGCCCTTTTCAGGAAGACGCGTGCCCACCGCTTCCTGCGCCTTAAAAAAAGCAAGCCCGAATGATTCTCCTATACCCATTACCTCGCCAGTTGCTCTCATCTCCGGGCCAAGCACCGGGTCAACCTCTGGGAACATATTAAAGGGAAACACCGCCTCCTTTACCCCTATATAATTTCTCGTTCTATGTTTTAATTCCTTGAAATCCTTAATCTTTTTACCGAGCATAAGCAGGGTTGCTATACGCGCTAAAGGAATTCCGACAACCTTTGAGACAAATGGAACAGTTCTTGAGGCGCGGGGATTTGCCTCAAGTATATATACCTCATCGTCGCATATAGCAAACTGAATATTAATCAGCCCTACAACCTTAAGCTCACTTGCAATTTTCACAGTGTATTCCTCTATTGTCTTGAGATGTTCTTTCTTTATGGTGCGCGGTGGGATACTGCAGGCGGAATCACCGGAGTGTATCCCTGCCTGTTCAATATGCTCCATCACCGCTGCGACAAAGGTATCTTCTCCGTCGCAGAGCGCATCTACCTCGCACTCTATTGCATTATCAAGGAACCTATCTATCAACATAGGGTATTCCGGGCTTACCTGAATTGCCTCCCTGGCGTATTTACGCAACATCTCCTCATCATATATTACCTCCATCCCCCTTCCGCCGAGAACAAATGATGGCCTTACCATAAGGGGATAACCGATTTTTTCTGCTGTCTGGACCGCCTCTTCCAG
>VGKN01000389.1 GCA_016867055.1 Candidatus Omnitrophota bacterium | reverse complement strand
GAGGTAAGAAAGAGAACAGATGCCTTAGATGCTTTAGGCAATACTACTGCCGCAACAGGTAAAGGTTTTGCTATTGGTTCGGCAGCTTTAACTGCTCTAGCCTTAATTGCAGCTTATCGGGATCAGTTATTACTATATGGAAAAGAACTAAACTTAAGTCTTATGAACCCTACCTTACTTGTGGGCGTATTTATTGGTGGTATGTTGCCATTTTTATTTTGCTCAATGACAATGCGTGCTGTGGGAAGGGCAGCGGGTAAGATTGTAGTTGAGGTTAGAAGGCAGTTTAAAGAAATAGCAGGTCTTATGGAGGGCAAAGCCAAACCAGATTATGCCCGTTGCGTTACAATTGCAACTGCTGCCGCACAAAAGGAAATGATTATTCCTTCGCTGATGGCGATAATTGTGCCTATTGCAGTAGGGCTTCTGGTAGGTATAGATGCTGTGGCAGGATTTTTAACTGGCGCAACTGTATCTGGCTTTGTATTAGCAATAATGATGGCAAATTCGGGTGGAGCCTGGGATAATGCTAAGAAATACATTGAGAGTGGTAAATATGGGGGTAAGGGTTCCCCTGCTCATAAGGCAGCTGTTGTAGGTGATACAGTGGGCGATCCCTTTAAGGATACATCCGGACCTTCATTAAATATTCTTATCAAACTTATGTCTATGGTATCTATAGTATTTGCATCGTTTATTATTAAGAATAGTCTGTTTAAGTAATGACAAATACCAAAATCCAAAGCACAAAATGAATCCACTCTTGTTATTTGAATTTTGTCATTTGGTATTTTTAACATAGGAGATTTTTATGTATGTAGTAATCGTTGGCTGTGGAAGGGTGGGCTCAGAACTTGCAAAACTCCTTTCGCAGGAAGGGCATAATGTGGTAGTGATAGACAAGGAGCAGGGTTCTTTTAAAAGGCTTGGACAGACTTTTAATGGTATAACCCTTGCAGGGAATGGGTTTGATGTAGAACTTTTAAAGGAGGCAGGGGTTGAAAAGGCAGATGCCTTCTGCGCCGTTACAAACGGCGATAACACAAACATTATGGCGGCCCAGGTAGCAAAGAAATTATTTAAGATTCCAAAGGTAATTGCGAGGATATATGACCCTCAGAGAGCCCATATTTACCATAAATTGGGTCTTGATGTTATAAGCGGAACAGTACTTTTGGCTGCTATGATAAGAGATAAGATTATAGAAAGCCATTTCACAAGTTATTTAATAGAAAGCGGAGAGCTTGGCGTTATAGAGATAAAGGTGACAGAAAAATTTGCTGGAGGGACTGTGTCAGAACTTAATATACCAGGGGAGTTTTTAATCGCCACTGTGCTAAAGAAGAAGGGTGTGGTTATTCCTGGCCCGGATACAAAATTGGAAAAAAACGACATTCTTATGGGAGTTGTAAAGACAATCAGCCTTAAAAAGGTGAGAGGATTTTTTGGGCTATAGTTGTTAAGGTTAAGGCTAAGGTTTAGGTTGAGGAACTCTTAACCTTAACCTGAACCTCAACCTTTTTTGGAGGGAGCGATGCACATTATAATTGTTGGCGGTGGAAACGTAGGTTATTATCTTGCCAAGAGATTAGCCCAGGGTAAACACGTTGTAAGTGTGATAGAAAAAAATAAAGAACTTTGCGAGAGAATAGCGAAAGAACTGAATGTCCTTGCAATTAACGGAGATGGATGTGACCCAAATCTCTTGGAAGATGCAGGCATAGATAAGACGGATGTGGTAGCAGCGGTCACAGGAGATGATGAGGATAATCTTGTGATATGTCAGCTTGCTAAAGAAACTTATAGTGTAAAGCGCACAGTTGCCAGGGTAAATGATTCAAGAAATGAACACGCCTTTAATGAATTGGGCGTGGATGTTCCCATTGATTCAACAGCGATAATAGCAAAGATAATAGAAGAAGAAGTCTCATTTAAAGATTTTGTAAATCTTATGACGTTTAAAAGGGGAAAA
>VGKN01000388.1 GCA_016867055.1 Candidatus Omnitrophota bacterium | reverse complement strand
GTGGAAAGAGTGCATATATGGGAAGGATTAAAAGGATAATCAGATATAGATGAGCACCAAATATTATCTGCTCTAAGAAGGGGTAATAGAGAAATTTACCGTGAATACTATTCCATAGAACGGTAATATCGCTGGCAAGATCCCAGTCACGATAGCCAAAGGATTGGAATTTTAAGAGACAGATATAGCTGAAAAAAGCGATGTATAGGAATATAAATACCCATACTAAACCATCGGTTAAATTTATACGATTACCTGAGATCTTCATTTCAATTAAGGGAGATACTTCCTAATATTATCCGCCCATAACTATCAATTTTATCTTTATCCAAGACAGGTAAAATCTTTCCATCCTCCATAGAAAATAAACTCAGCCTTGCATTATAAATACCCCTTTCTGTATTTGAAGGGATAAATATATAGAGATTTTCTTTAAAAATTTTATCCTTTGGCCAATCTCCCGTAGCATATACCCGATATCCAAGGAGGTGAAACTTTTGAAATCTAACCTTATTCTCGGAATCTAAAAAATAGATACAAAGCCCCAAAGGCTTATCCAGAGTTTTTATAAATTTCCAATAGTAAGAGATATGTAAAATCCTCTCCTTTTTAAAATAGGATACATATTTATACCCTGAAAGTATTATCTTGTCATTTATATTAACACCTATAGCATTTTGTATCTCGGGATTATGAATTAGTTCAAAGGGGCTGTCTCCCTTTGGCATATTTTTTTTAAATAGCACTATATCATCTATTGCCTTAAATACCTTCCAATTTCCAGTTTCAAGAAATGAAAAAAGATTGTAGTGTGCCCAAGCCATAGAAAAGGTATAGGCAGGAAGAGGCTCATTAAAATCTATCAGGGCATATTCTAAATTTTCAGGCGGTTCATATTTTTCGTTTGTCAACATCCTAAAACCACTCGCAACAAAGTGCATTGAATAAACATTGTGTCTTGATGCAAGGCGCGGCAAGAACTGAAATGTGGCAATTACAGGGGCGTCTTTAGGAATCATCCTTATCAATTTCTCCTTTTCCTTTGCTATGTCATCAATAGGGTAAAAATTGACGAACTCTGGCAGATAAAACTGTGGTCCTCTTAGATAAACACCAGATATTGCCAAAACTCCCAAGAATCCAACATAGATTACAGGTGTATGATTATTTATAATTTTAAATCTCAGCAGTTTTTTAAATCCATTTATTGCTGAATAAAAGATAAATGGAATTAGCAATGCATTATAATGAAAATAAATACTGGTGTGAATATCAACTGCTGAGAGTAAATTCTGTAATAAAATAGGAAATATAATCAATAAAACTGATGGGCTTAAAAATCCCAAAAGAGCGGTGGGGAAAAATAGTTTAAACAGATATACAAGTTTTCTTTCTGTAAAAGCGTATCTAAAAACCCAGAATGGCTTTGTAATAAGGGTTTTTATCATCTCAGAGAGATTGCTACCCAAGTGTTTGTAATACTGGCTAAAGATAAATCCCTCCTGATACAATTTTGCGTCCTTGGCAAAATAGGGTATGACAACCTTTATAGCCAAGAAAAACCAGACAAGGCCTAATAAAGAAGGACCTAAAATCCACTTCCTTGACCTTCTTCTTAAAAAAGCATAGATACCTAACATAAAAACTACTAAACTTACATTTTCTTTACAGCTTATGGCAAGTAAGATAAATATTAGGAATTTCTTAAAATTCTCTTTCTCAAAATAATAAAGAGCAAAGAATAAAAAGAATATGGCGTATATCTCAAAATGGGTTTCAAAAATATTCATAAAACCTAACGGTGGATACAAAAGGTAAGATACAGAAATAAGGAGCGCAAAGACATTACCAAGTCTTAACCTTGCCAATAGATACAGGGGATACGCTGCCAGAGCTAAGAATATAGTCTGTAAGAATAACAGTGTAAGTGGATGTGGAAAGAGTGCATATATGGGAAGGATTAAAAGGATAA
>VGKN01000387.1 GCA_016867055.1 Candidatus Omnitrophota bacterium | reverse complement strand
GCTCCCTGCCTGATCCGGATGATAATAAAGAAACCCGCGGAAAGGCGCGAGCAAATCAACAACGCGTTCTTCTATTGCACTTACCCAACTTTGATATTTAGGATATGCTTCGCTGGCATGGCGCAGAGTTGTTTTTTCAAAAGTAGCATTATAAGCTATTACCGAACCTGAATTACCTAATAATCTTTTTAACTGCTCTAAAATTACCGGACGGGGATCCTTTTTATCAGGCGCAAGATAAGAATAGTGTTCAGGCTTGGAATTCTTATTCTTTACTATATGCAAAGAATATTGGAAAGGGATAACTTCAAACGGCCGGGAATTATCGTAGGCAGGTATAGCTGGGTCTATCGTCTCAAAATCAAGGAAATAAAGCGGGTATTCTAAACCACCAAGAAACTCCTTTATTCCCTTTTTATCAGTATGCGCAGTTCCATTTTTATGACAGGCAACCTGAATAATTTGTTTGTAGCTTAGCTCTATATCTTCTTTGATATCTTTCATGCTCAAGATGCCGCGCTCCATTAACTCATAAGCCTTCTTTTCTCCGGAATACAGAGAAAAAACATCATCTTTCTTAGGAAGAAAACTCCAGCAGATGTCCTCAAGCGGACATGAATACGGATCACTGCATTGAGGGCCAACTTTTACCCGAGGCTCATCTTTTTTTCCTATCACTTTAAGCATATCAGCTACATTTTGCTCGATTTGCGGGATAAGCTCATCACATTGTTTAGTAACATCCTCAGTTACTAACAATTTTTTCGGTTCTATTTTGCCTTTGCGCACATATTGATTATTGACATACATAAGATAGCATTTGCGTATCTTTAATCCTGCGCCTTCATAGGTATACTTTTGGTATGCTACATCGTTGTAATGCTCATCTTTTATTCTGGTTGAGCTCTTTACTTCAATAAGGTCCCAGGCATTCCTCCCAACAGGGTTAAGGACATCGGCTAAGGCATAGGCCTGTTTATTGACAAAACCAGCTTCAAAAAGAGGCTTGCGGAGCTTTGCAGCTTCTAAAGATTTCTCTGATTGTTTCTCCGGCATAAAGTCTCTTTGTAATGTGATTCCGCCGGGATAAAGCTTTTTGGCTACTTCTCCGACTGCCTTGCCTTGATCAAAAATGGCCTGCGTGGCGGCGTCAACTTCCGGAAGGTCTTCTTGCCGGTTATATCCATACCACAGTAGTTTCGGGCATTGAAGCCCTGCCATGTATTTGGTTTTGGATAGAAATGGGGATGGTCTGTTTTTCATCTATTACTCAAGACTTACGGATTTAAATTCTGGATCTTTTTTTATATGTTCATACCTGAAAAAATGTAAAACATAAGCATATTTAGCACCTTTTATTTTAGAATTTCTCTGTCTTAATAACTTTCTGAGTTTTGTTTTGTCATAGTTCCTATTTTCAAGACTTTGATCGCCTCCCCATTGAGTTTTATATTTAATTTCACACACCCAAAGCATAGGCTCATTTATTTCATCCTTGTTTTTAAAAGTAAGTTTCTCATAAATAACGATATCCGGATAATATTTTTTATTTTTCCCGATATGAGTCAACGGCTTACAGTAAACCCTGCTAAAATATTCCTTACGATCCATGTATTCTTTGTAACACCCCCTGATTAAGCCTTTTCTTTTAAGAGCCGATTTGATCATTACATAAAGCTCCCCATGAATATCGGCTTCAGTATCCCACAGATATGGATTTTTCTTCCACAGTTTTATAAATCTGCCCACTGTCCTATTAGCAATTTCAACTATTTCCTTTTCATTTGTTTTAGTCATAGGTCAATCCTCTGCTTTAAACGTGCCCACTGATTTTTAAGCTTGATACTGCTGGGTAGGTAGGTATATTGCCCCCAGGGATGCGGGAGAATCCTCTTATATACCCTGCTCTCTTTTTTAAAGAACGGATACAAAGTAGGAATAGGATAAATACCGCCTTTTATTTTATTCCCTTCG
>VGKN01000386.1 GCA_016867055.1 Candidatus Omnitrophota bacterium | reverse complement strand
AGCATATGAAACCTCTAATCTCCGCCGTGTCTATAATTATAATCAACGTCTTATATATGTCAACAAATAATAGACTCAATAATTTATGTCCCCCTCCCCAAAATAGCTTCTACTGGATGAATACAATTCATATTCATCACTAGACTTCATTGCGTCAGCCATCCGCCATCAATGAACAGGGTATGGCCAGTAACAAAGTCTGCCTCATCAGAAGCCAGATAGACTGCTCCCCAAGCTATCTCCTGTGGGCGAGCTACTCTTCCAATGGGTAATCTTTCCATATACAAGCGAGCCGTATCTGGTTTGGCAAGATCTGGTGCCATTAGTGGAGTATCGGTAGTGCCCGGCCCCAAAGCATTCACATTTATCTTCTTGGGGGCAAGGTCTAATGCCATCTGTCTGGTCAGGTTAATTATTCCGCCTTTTGCGGCACAGTATGCGCTTGCATCAAAAAAGCCAACGGCCCCAAATGTGGAACCAAGGTTAATAATTTTCCCCTTTCCTTGCTTAAGCATATGCGGTACGACACGCTGGCTGCAGAAGAAGGTACCCTTAAGCATAACATCCATCATGGTATCCCATGCCTGTTCTGTTAAATCAAGTATCGTACCCTTTATGTATACACCGGCATTGTTTACCAAAATATCAATCTTTCCATATTCCTTAACGGCTGTTGCCACCATGTTGTCGATGTCTGATAATTTACTCACGTCTACTTTTATTGGCGTCGCCTTACCACCTGTTTTTTTAATTTCATCTGCTACAGCCTTGGCACCATCCAGATTTTTGTCGGCAACGCAGACACTTGCACCCTCTTTTGCAAACTCCACAGCGATAGCCCGACCAATCCCCGAAGCAGAACCGGTAACAATAGCAACTTTATTCTTCAGCCTCATTTTATATCTCCTTTTCCTATTAATTTATTAATTAAATTTTATTTATTAGTCTTCGGTATCTCTAGAAAGTTTTGTTTTATAACCCTCAGGTTGACACATTTACCTCCATAATACTTTTAGTTATTTATCGAAGATTGGACTTACCTTTACGAGCTTTGTCAAGCGTTCTCACGCTTTCCAACCGAAAGATACCTTCCTCAACCTGATATTTATAACGCCCTTCCTCTACCTCTTTTCGTATTGCCTCATACTCATTCTTTTCAATCGGAACATATCTATGACGGTCCCCAACCCTTGTCAAAACAGGGCTATCTGCAAATACGGGATTTCTCTGTAAAGGGTCATACAGGTCAAGCGGTGTCCGTCCAAGCAACTGGTATCCACCCGGGCTCCTTACCGGATAAGCCGATGTCAAGTGCCCTGCCATGCAAATAATACGGTCCGGAGTCCATTTCCTTGGTCGCGGGTACTTCGGAGCAGTTAAAACAAGGCTGGGGCTGAGCGCAGGCGCTTGATAGCAACCCGGCGTAAAGCCAACAGCACCAACCCAATGAAGTGTCCCTGAATGAACTTCGATGACTTTAGCAACAGTGATATTGTTTATTTCAGCAATAAATTCTACGTTATTTGGAGCTCCATGTGCTTGAGCACATTCCTGCGACCAAGGGTCATTATACCAGATGGGTATAGTAAGAATCCTCGACCGTAATTCTTTAAGTTGACCCAGCCTCTTATCCAAGCGTTTCAGTTCATCAACCAGTTCTTTATAGCTAATCTTGAGAGGGTTATACACAACTCCTAAAGAGCGATGAGTAGGTATTGTCTCGGTGACACCAGCCAAAGCTGTCTTCTTGATTGCTTCGTTTAGTGCAATAACTCGAAAGTTGAGCAACAGATTTAATTCGTCACCGTACTCAACTATAACATACGCGTCACCACCGGGACGGAAAACAGGTTCTCTGTATATCATATCTTAAATACCTAAAAGTAATATAGAATCTCTAGCCAGTTCTTTTAGTTCTAGTTTGATTAGCCGTCTTTTCAGCCGCACTAATGGCAATTTTAGCTTTGGTCAGCTCATCTCT
>VGKN01000385.1 GCA_016867055.1 Candidatus Omnitrophota bacterium | reverse complement strand
CAAATTTTCAAAAAATCTTTTTTGGGGCTTAAAATTTCCTTTTCGCTCTTTGAGCGAATAAGAAAATTTTTGAGGTTAATCGGGGCCTCAAAAATTTACTTTGCCAAGCGACAGAACAATAATATACTGATAATGTATGAATGTAATCACGAAAGATGGTCTTAAAAAATTAGGTTTTAGAGGTTTCTATAAAATCGACTATCTTCAAAATAGAGGATTTCCCAAAGATAAGCATCTTCTAAAATGTGGTGTCTATGTAATAGTTGCTACGAAAAATTATAGGCCCACCTACTTACCATTAAGCAAAGTAAAATCATCGCATAATGTCATCTCGCCTTGGCCTATTTCTCGCTTAAAGAAAAAATGGGTTAATAATGTTGAAACTTTGTACATTGGTTTAGCTGGTTCTCGTTCTCCACGTTCACTAAAGAAAAGACTTATGGATTTGATTAGACATAGTTTAGGCAAAACTTCTCGCAAAGGCCCTCACAGAGGAGGAGAGATAATTTGGCAATTAACAGGCTATCAAAAATTTGAGGTTGGATATATACCTACAGATAATCCTCCCGCTCCAAAGCAGAAGGAAGAATACCTTTTGAGATTATTTCTTCAAACAAAAAAGGGGAAATTACCCTTTGCTAATCGTAAATTAAGTTAGAGGTATCCATGCCAAAATACTACTTATACGCCCGCAAGTCAACTGATGATGAAGACAGGCAGATTTTATCTATTGAATCGCAAATAAATGAACTTCGAGAATATGCTAAAAAAGAAAGTTTGTTTGTAATGGAAGAGTTTGTTGAAGCAAAAACTGCTAAAGCTCCTGGCAGACCTATTTTTAATTTTATGCTCAAGCAAATTGAAGCTGGCGTGGCTGATGGGATTTTGGCCTGGCACCCAGACAGGCTTGCCCGAAACTCTGTTGACGGTGGTAAGATAATCTATTTAATAGATGTTGGTAAGATTGTTGATTTAAAATTCCCCACTTATCGCTTTGATAACTCAGCGCAAGGCAAGTTTATGCTTTCTATCGCTTTCGGTCAGAGCAAATATTATGTTGATAATCTCTCAGAAAATGTTAAGCGTGGCTTGCGCGAAAAATTAAGACGTGGCGAATGGCCTGGCATCGCACCTGTCGGGTATTTAAACGACTACAAATTACACACGATTTATCCTGACCTTGAAAAAGCGTCATTCATCAGAAAAACGTTTGAACTTTACGCAAGTGGAAATTATACGCTTGAGTCAATGACGCAGGAAGTAAATAGATGGGGCTTAATTGGTGGTCGGGGCAAGCCTGTCTGTAAGGCACAGCTCGCAAGGATGTTAAGAAATCCAATTTATTATGGCATCTTCAAGTATCGCAGCGAACTATATGAAGGAAGCCACCCGCCGCTTATCTCTAAGAAACTTTTTGATAGCGTGCAGGATGTTTTAAATAACCGACATAAGAATCATAAACCCGCAGAAGTAAAATACGCCTTTACAGGTTTGCTAAAATGCTCGTATTGTGATTGCAGCATTACCGCGGAAAAGAAAAAAAGCCATATCTACTATCACTGCACCAAAAAGAAAGGTCCCTGCCCCAGCAAAAAGTTTCTTAGAGAAGAGGCTTTGCTTTCCCAAGTAAATGAAGCTATCAAGAAAGTTTATATAAACGATTCAATAAAAGACAAGATGATTAACCGCCTTGACGAACTCTTTCAAGGGGAAAGCAAAGCCTCCTTTTCTCTATCTCAAGAAGTTAAGAACAGACTAAGGGAATTTGATGAGAAGATAGAAAGATTAGTGGACATCTTCATTGAGCGCCAGATTACTCAAGAAGAATACGCCAAGAGGAAGGCTAAACTGCTCAACGATAAGAAGGATTTAGAGGAGAAATTGAAAGAGATAGAGAAAAGTAGCGGCGGGTGGTTAGAACCGGCAAAACAATTCGTAACTACTTGTAATCAGGCTGGTTCTGTCGCTTGGCAGGAAATTTTAAGCCCCAAAAA
>VGKN01000384.1 GCA_016867055.1 Candidatus Omnitrophota bacterium | reverse complement strand
ACTTCGGAGAATTAAAATTAATCTCAACTATATTTAATCCTTTGCTATTTGTAATCCCGCCTTGGTCTTTTAGGTTGGACCATGAAGACAAAAAAATTACCTTTATTAAAGAGATCCTTCATAGAATTGGCCAGGACAAAGAGTTTTTAGAAAAGGTCGGGGCAGAGTTAAAAGATACAGGTTTATTAGAAAAACAAACTGCAAAAATCTTACTTGTTAAATTAGGCGAACTCGGTTACCGTGCAAGATTAGATGAATTCGGTAATATAGTTATTGATAGAAGGGTAAAAAGTGTTAATCGCCAAGCCCCTTCATCTCATCGCATCCAGCGGATTACGTCTGGTGGGGCAAGAATTTATGAGACAGAGTTTGATGAGACGATTCCAGCTGGTCCAGCGGATACAGTCATTGGAATGTTTCAAAATACTGTGAGGAAACATCCTAATAGAATTGCTACACTCAGTGTAGATGATAATAGGATTTACAGTCATACATATCAAGACTTGTATGAAGAGGTGGCTTATCTTGCTTTAGCCTTGAGCGATAAATCGGATGACGGTCCAGGTATAAAGTTGGAAAAAGGTAAAGATACCGTTGGTCTATTTTCCAACAATCGTTGGGAGTGGACAGTTTCTGATTTAGCCATCCAGGCAAACGGCTGTGCCAATATCTCTATAATTGAGGATGAGAGCTCAGTCAATATAAACCACGTACTAAGTCAAACAAAACCACGCATTGTGGTTGTCAGGTCTATGGAGCAATTAGAGATTTTGCAGGAACTCGGACTTCTTAGAAATGGTATAGAAAAAACATCTAACGGTTTTATTGAGCATGTTATTGTAATGGATATATCAGATAGTAGTTTACATAGGCAATTTCGAGGATGTAGGGTTCACAGTTATAAAGAGTTGATAGAAAAAGGAATGGGTTTGTATAAAGAACATCCAGACATGTTCAGCGAGATGGCTAACCAAGTATCTGAAAGCAATTTCTCTACTATTACCTACACTTCAGGAACAACAGGACTTCCTAAAATTGTTGCTTTTACCAATAAGCAGATTACTCAGAGAATGGAGGGATATATTGATTTGGTAAATGTTCCATATCAGAATGACGCGATGTTGAGCCACCTTTCCTTCGCCTGGTCGTTTGGCAGATATGCCGGTCATTATCTTAGCATACGGACCGCTAGAGCAATAATCTATTCAAATGCGAAAAAAATGTGGGAAGACCTAAAGAGATTTAATCCAACTTTTGCATGTTTTGTTCCGAGGATGTTAGAGAAGAAAAAACAGGATATTCAGGCACGGATAGCCCATAACAGAATAAGAGCTGTTTTGTTTAGATGGAGTATGCAGATAGCAGAAGAATCCTTAAAAGTACCTTATAGCCAATTGGGCTTTTGGAAAAGAGTTGAATACGGATTAGCAGACCTTCTGGTGTTTAGGCATCTACGCAAAGAATTTGGTGGTAGGATGCGCTATATAATTTCCGCAAGTGCTTATTTGGAGCCTGAAATCGCTGAATTTTATGAGAAGATAGGATTACCAGTAATCCAGTATTATGGAGGCGGCGAAATCGGGGTTATCTCAAGATGTTCACCGCAGGAGGGAATTAAGGCTGGCACCTGCGGTCCTTTAGCTAAGGGCGTAGGAGTAGAAATCGATTCTGATTCTCAAATCTGTGTGCGTGCACCTTGGGTGATTACTAATTATCTTTATGCATCTGAGAAAGATCAGATACGGACACAGGGTAATTTCTATCAAACAGGAGATAAAGGAGAATTCGATGAAGAAGGTTTTCTTGTTGTTGGGGGCCGTCATGAAGCTGTTACCTTGAACACAGGAAGAATTTTATATCCCGCAGAAGTCGAAGAGGTGCTCAGAACACTACCAGAAGTTCGGGATGTTCTAATAGTAGGTAATAATTTACCATGCCTGATCATCATTGTTAGCCCTACAGATAGAGATCTTGAGTTGGCAGAAGGGCTTGTACGAACATGCGAGCA
>VGKN01000383.1 GCA_016867055.1 Candidatus Omnitrophota bacterium | reverse complement strand
AAGTCCTATGTATAACTGCGCCTCCGGTGCAAATCTGGAGAGGGGATAATACCTTACAAGCTTTTCAAATTCGGAGAGGGACTTTTTATAGTCTTTTGCAATATAATAAGCCATCGCGTACTCAAACTGTTCTTCGGGTGAGTCCTTAACCGCATATTTAGGATTGACCCATTTGCCACTCTCAGGTGTCCATATCCAATATGCAAGACCCCTATTGGGAAAAGAAAAGATAATAATTATTAAAATCGAAAGAATAGAATTTCTCATTAAATCTAATAGGAATTTTGGGGAAAGAATACCACAACGGAAAATCTTTGTCAACACATTCGTATACCCATAATGGCAAGCATCAGGGTTTATCGTGGGGTGTCAAAGGATTTGATAAAATCTAAGGAAGGATAGAATTGGTTATCCTAACAAATTCTTCAATAGCCAATTCTTCTGCTCTTTCTGAAGGATTGATACCAAGACTTTTTAACAAATTTAAAAGTTCTTCCTTGGATTTTTTAAGAATATATTTATTTGTGAGAGCGTTTAGAAAGGTTTTTCTTCTCTGACTAAAACCTGCATCCACAATTTTAAAAAAAAGATTTTTGTCATATACCTTAAACTTAGGGACACGGGGTATTTCAAATCTGAGGACGGTTGAGTCTACCTCCGGAGGAGGGAAAAAACAACTTTTTGATATATTAAAAAGTTTTAAAGCCTCGAGGTGAAACTGAACCAATAAGGTTAGAAAACTATAATCCTTGGTGGATGGCTTGGCAAGAATCCTATCTGCAACTTCTTTTTGAACAGTGAGTTGGATTGAATCCATATAATCTTTGTTTTCAATCAAATAAGAGATAATAGGAGAGGTTATATAATAAGGTAGATTTCCTATAACCCTTATTTTTTCAGAATATATTTTATATATTTTTTTTATATTGAATTTTAAAATATCCCCATGAATAATCTCAAGGTTGTCGGGACATTCCCCAAGATATTCATATATCATATTGCAAAGTCTTTTGTCCTTTTCAACTGCAAAGACCCTCTTTGCCTTTCTTATTAGGTGTTTTGTCAGGCTTCCAAATCCGGCTCCGATTTCAAGAATATAATCACTTGATTTTATATTTAAATAATCAATTAATTTCTTTAATATATTTTCATCTACCAAAAAAATTTGGCCCAATTTTTTATTGGGCCTGAAGTTGTGTTTGTCAAAAAGATTTCCTATAAGTTTGGATTTCAAAAAGACCCTCTTAATCTGTTTCTATATATCTCTATTGCCAATTTTATGGCAGAATGCATTGAATTCTCATCCGCTACAAATTTATCTGCTATATCATGCGCAGTTCCATGAGCTGGGGAGGTCCTTATAAAGGGAAGTCCCAAGGTAATATTTACTGTATTTTCTAACCCAAATATCTTTATGGGAATCATAGCCTGGTCATGATATAAGCATACAACTGCATCATAGATCCCCTTAAAGGCCTTTGAAAAGAGACTGTCCGAGGGAAGTGGTCCAGTTATATCTATGTTGGCCCTTTGGGCATATCTAACCGCAGGTAGCAAAATCTCTTTTTCTTCCTGACCTAATATTCCATCCTCTCCTGAATGAGGATTTAAGGCACAGAGTGCAATTTTAGGTTTAGCAATTCCAAAATAACTCCTTAGGAAAGTATGGGCAAGTTTTATTTTTTTAAAAATAGTCTCTTTCTTTATTGCATATGCTACCTCCTTAAGCGGTATATGGGTTGTAACAAGGATAACCTTAAAATATCCGGATACCATCATCATAGCAAAATCCTTAACGTTACATTGATGTGCGATATATTCTGTATGGCCGGGAAGGCCAAAATTAATTGAATTCATACTTTTTTTATGAATTGGCCCTGTAACTACACAGTCAACATCGCCCAATTTTGCAAGTTTGATAGCCTCATCAATATACTGTTTTGAGGCCAATGCTGTCTTTCTATTTGGGCATCCTAATTTGTAATCCCTTGAGGAGATATTATCCATATCTATCA
>VGKN01000382.1 GCA_016867055.1 Candidatus Omnitrophota bacterium | reverse complement strand
AGAAAGAGACTCTATGAAGAGATAGAAAAGACATTCATGCTTTATAGTCAAGAGGTTTTGGTTGAGGAATTTATTGAGGGAAGGGAACTTACAGTTGGGATACTAGGTAATGAAAATCCAACAGTATTACCAATACTTGAGGTAGATTTTACAAATTGCAGAGAATCGGGAGAGTTTTTTTATTCCTGGAGGATGAAGGAGTATCAGGGAGATGAGAGTTTGCATTTAGTCCCTGAGTTTTTCTGTCCTGCTAGATTAGAAGAGGATACCACAAAGGTGGTTAAGGAGATTGCATTAAAGGCGTATAGAGCACTTGGTTGTTTTGACCTTTCAAGGGTGGATATAAGATTGGGTTATGATAACATACCCTATGTCCTTGAGATAAATCCCTTGCCTGGTTTGGACCCGGATGAGAGTAATCTAACCTTTATGACAAATGCTGCAAATATCCCCTACAGGGATTTGATAAACGGTATATTAAGAAATGCGCAGGAGAGATTAAAACTAAAAGGCCAATTGAGCCAGAAAGGAGAAAGTAAAATTGTCACAGGAGAGTTTCCGGCGTATAGAGCTCTTTAAGGAAGTAACTGAACATGAATGGGAGGATTGGCACTGGCAGATAAAAAATAGGATAACCAAACTTGAAGACCTAAAAAAGATAGTTCAGTTAACCCAAGACGAAGAAGAGGGAATTAAACTCTCAAAGGGAAGACTTGCTATGGCTATAACTCCTTACTGGGCATCATTAATTGACCCAGATAAGCCATATTGTCCTATAAGAAGGCAGTGCGTTCCTGTAATAAATGAGTCCCATATAAGCCCTAATGATATGTTAGATCCTTGTGGAGAGGACGAGGATTCTCCTGTGCCCGGGCTCGTTCATAGATATCCTGATAGAGTTCTCTTAATTGTAACAGAGCAGTGTGCCTTATACTGCAGGCACTGCACAAGGCGAAGAATCGTTGGCGATAAAGACCATTCCATAGGCATTGAGAATCTCCAGAAAGCCTATGATTATATAAAATCAAATAAAAAGATAAGAGATGTGCTTATATCAGGCGGAGATCCTCTTATGTTTGAGGATGAGATGATAGACGACATATTAAAAAATATAAGCGCTATAACGCATGTGGAATTTTTAAGGATTGGAACAAGGATCCCAGTTACCCTCCCACAGAGGATAACAGAGGACCTAATAAAGGTTCTGAAAAAATATAGCCATATATGGATGAGTATTCATTTTAACCATTCAAAAGAAATTACAAAAAGAGTTAAAAAGGTCTGTGATATGTTAGCGGATTCCGGCATTCCCTTAGGAAGCCAGACCGTGCTTCTTAAGGGAATAAATGACAGGCCTTATGTTATGAAGAAATTAATGCATGAGCTTCTAAAGATAAGGGTAAGGCCATATTATATATATCAGTGCGACCCCGTGAGGGGAACGAGCCATTTCAGAACGCCTATCTCCTGCGGCATCAATATAATGGAGAAACTAAGAGGTCATACCTCAGGTTATGCGGTACCCACATATGTTATAGATGGACCTGGGGGCGGCGGAAAGATACCGGTTAGTCCCAACTATGTGGTGAGTTACTCAAATGGCACATATATTTTGAGAAATTACGAGGGAAAACAATTTATCTACAAGGAAGAACAGGAACAACCAATACAACCTCAACCTACAGATGAGACCATAGCCACAAAGGCTTAACCTTCCTTAAAAATTTATGAGAGTTGGTATAAGTGGACTTCCCCGTTCAGGGAAGTCCACAATTTTTAATGCCTTATGCAGTAAGGACTCGCCGCAGGAAACCCATCCATCAAAACAAAAATCAAGCATATTCACTGCTAAGGTAAGAGATAAGCGTCTTGATAATGTTGGCAGTATATTTCCCGATAAGAAAATAATATATCCTGAGTTATTATTTATAGACATACCAAGCATAAGAGGGCAGGATAATACCGAAGGTCCTGATTTTCAGATACTCCGCGAGCAGGATGCCATAGTTGAAACAATAA
>VGKN01000381.1 GCA_016867055.1 Candidatus Omnitrophota bacterium | reverse complement strand
AGATGGTAGGTTTAGAGACGTTAAGGCGCTCATAGCTATGGCCTCTCCGGAATATCTGTTTAAGCATAAAGAAACAGCCGCCAAGGCGCTTAAGGGATTAAGTAGTAATGTTGGCAGGGAACGTAAGCCTGACTATATAAGGTCATTACAGGTTGTTATACAGTCGCTATCCCCATCCAAAGTGCTTATTCCTATGCTTTCAGCTATAGTTGCCTTCTTGACTCTAAGATGGTTACTTGTGTCCTTGCATCAATATAGAAGAAGACTCAGGTATGCTGAGGTATTTGGTCTTTTGCTACCTAAGGCACAAGGTCTTACAAGGCTTGTATATGCCTTAATAAGGCCTATTCAGAGTCTTATTAACCGCATATTTATTGTTAAAGAGAAAGAACTAAAAGCCATATTTGTGGATGATAAAGGCGACAAGATTAAACCGCCTGAGGGCGTAAGCCTTGATATCAAAGATGGCAATATAAATCTTATTCTAGAAGATGCGTTCCTAGACCAGAGAAATCTACGTGGTAAAACCGTTACTTTAAATGCGCAAGGCAAGAGAGCCATGGTTTTAAATAGAGCTATTAGCGCTCAGGTAGATATTCCACAGACGCCTATGCCTTCATTCGTTGTGACTTGTAGATTGATAAGTGGGGTTAGTAAATATAAGCTAACACTTACAGAAGGTCAAAATACCATAGATACCTACCAAGTCAGGATTATCCCTGCAGATAAGATGTTAAAGAGGCTTAATGCGGTTAATCTACTCTCAAGCCTGCGCTCTATATCTCCTCCCTCAATTGATTCAGCGTTTCGTATCTCAAGAACCCTTCGTTTTAGCGCTGTATTAACAGGGGGTATTTCTATATTATCATTTATCTTAAATTTACCGGTTTTCATTCCGGTTATTTTCGGAGGTATGACATTGTTAGTCCCTGTTATTTTAGCTGTGGTCCTAACAGTGGTTGGAACGCATACGGCACGCTTAATAGTAGAGCGCCTGACACAGGCTCGCAGGGTTGCCCAGCGCCAAAAGATAGGGGATGATAAAGAGTTTGATGTAGAAGAGGCTCTACCCAAGGCTAAGGTTGCCCAGGCAGTAGCACAATTGGCTAACGTTGATATTGCAAATATTCGCTATGACTCAATAAGAGAGGTTGAGGGTTATCTGACCAGGCCCTCATTGCCCATTGAAGGGGCTGAGGAGGGAGCGCTTGAAGGCAAGGTCTGGACTCTTGAGACAGAGGATAAGGGGAACTTCTTGATAGAGCGCATTAAAATAGAGGCATCACTTATTCAGCAGGATGAAAAAGAATTTGCTGACGCAGAGGTTTTTATAGTCAGCCGAAGAAATCTTATTGGTCAGAATACACCAATAGGCGTAGTTCTATATCTCTCGCCTCCGCTTGATGGAAGGCGTTACTCCGAGGAGATTAAAAAGGCACAGCTTGCGGTCTACAAGGAAAGGGTTTGGCAATTTCTTAAGGACTTTGTTGAAGAACCATCAAGGCTAAGCTATATCATTAACTTGAAGGATATTACAGGTGAGGAATTTATAACGTATAAGGCTACAATTACTCCACCGAGCGAGCGTTATCTAACACCCTTGGTTAGAGCGCCAACAGACAAGCAGTCTCTTCAACTTGCCATCTTGCCTACCGCTGGTTCCATAAATGCCCTCTCAGACGAGCAGATTACATTTATCCAGCGAAACTCCCAAGCCTCCGATATACAGCAGGCAATGAAATTTGAAGGAATGCATATTACTTCAGAAAAGGGCGGTTTCTTCAAGGGGTTAGACCTGCCCAAAGCCACCTCTAAGTTCTTTTTCTTTAGAGAAAAATTAGATGAGAAAGGTAAGTTTGAGTTTACAAATTCTGGAAGGGCTACCCTTCAGCTTTTATATGGGATTGTGGCAGGGTTTATATTTATCTTAGCGCCCCATATCGTTATATTTGGCTCACCTTACATAGTCCCATTACTGTTTACTGTCTTTGCAGTCTATATCATTTCAAGCCTTTTTGGA
>VGKN01000380.1 GCA_016867055.1 Candidatus Omnitrophota bacterium | reverse complement strand
CTATTTTTTAACAATTGCAAAATTAGAGGATCGTATTCTGGAAATTGATTAATAAAGTCTTCTGAAATTTTTTGTTTTACTTGCCAAAACTTAGTCATAGTAGATTTCTAAATTATTTAATAAATTTGAAACCCCTAATTGAACCGTGCAAGCGGATTTCCCGCACACGGCTCTCCGCTAATATAATTCACCAAATGTCATACATATTATACACAAGAGCTGGTTTGGGCAAGGGATATAATTTAAGAAATTTTTCAAATTCCTTCCAGTTATAACTTGTCTTTTGACTTCTTCTATTCATCCATTTGTATACTAATTTCACTGTCTGGTAGTAATAGTCATTAATACTCCTTGAATTCGAACTCACCCCATAATAGTTGTAGTGCCCTCTTAATTTACTGCTTAGCCTTTCCCAAATCTGTTCCGCTTTTAACTGATTTCTGTTTTTCTTTAACCAGCTATTCATTTCTTTTAAAGCTTTTCTCTTTCGTTTGGCGCTTGTTTTTACTTTCATTAAGAATCTGCTTTGTCTTGATTTTGAGCAGTAATGAGTCATACCCAGAAAATCAAAAGTGTCTGGCTTTCTTTTTCCCCTGTTTTTACTATTCTGCTCCGCACATCTGCCAACTTCTTTGATGCCTGTTTTCTCTATTGATACTTCAAGTTGGAATTTCTTTAGCCTTTCTTTTAAATCTCTCAGTATTTGGTATGCTTCTGGCTTCGTCTGCGCCCCAATTATGAAATCATCGGCATATCTAACTATTTCAGTATAACCCGCTATTTTCCTTTTTTCTACTTTCTCAAACCATAAGTCTAACACATAATGCAGATATATATTTGCTAGTAATGGACTTAATATTCCTCCCTGTGGTGTTCCTTGTTCTGTTTTGCTGTATTTGTCTTGTTCCATTACTCCTGCTTTCATAAACTTTATAATTAGACTTCTAAAATTTGGATCACTTATCCTTTGATTCAGGCTCTCAATTAAGTAGTGATGGTCAACATTATCAAAGAAGCCTTTGATATCAACGTCTATTATCCAATTTACTGGTTTAGTCATTACCATTGTATAAACTGCTTTTAGTGCTTGATGACAATTTCTGTTTGGTCTAAAACCATATGAACTATTTAGAAAGTGTGGCTCAAAGATAGCTTCTAGTATTTTCTTGATTGCTAATTGTACCATTTTGTCTATTACTGCTGGTATCCCCAAAGGTCTCTGCTTACCATTAGCTTTTGGTATATACACTCTTTTGACTGGTTTTGGTCGGTATCTCTTGGCTTTCATTTTATTTATTGTTTCTGCTATCTCCTGTTTTATTTCTTCTTCGCTGTAATCTTCTTTTCGCTTATTATCAATTCCTGCTGCCTTTTTCTCCTTTAATTCCTCATAACATTCTTTTAGATATCCTTCATTTAATAAGTGCGTTAACGAAGTAAATTTCTCTTGTGGTTTTTGTGTCGACCTTTGGATGATAAGAGTAAGTTTTGTTGCTGTGGTATTTCCCATTTCTGCGTATGGCATTTGTTTCTATTTACTCTTTAATATTATCGACAGTTCCTTCTCCTTTGCTGTACCCATTACAGGCCAACCTTGGATACTATGAACTGCTCAGACTTCTGTCTTTATCTATAGCCTCGCTCTCGTTTCTTCAACTTGTTTGAGGTTACCTCAAAATTTGTGAGGAATTTGACAGACCTCCCAAGTTCCCTTTTTACCTTTTCCGTATCTTACCACGGTCTTCGACCTCGGCAGAGTTGAATTAGACCTCGCCTTTTCTTGCCTAATTCAATATTGTCTTCCCATATATGAAGAAGGTTGACCCCTGCATTAATTTAATTTTCGCGGCTCTATCCCTTCAAGGTTTCCCTTTGTGGTCTGATACTTCTCTTGCTTCAGCTTTATCTATTTTGTTGCCAATTTAGATATGAAGCTCAATACAATCTTGGTGGCTAGCCCTTAGATTGGCTGGATTTTAACCAGCTGGGTAAATAGGGCTTTGCTTGGCGCACTCATAAATTA
>VGKN01000379.1 GCA_016867055.1 Candidatus Omnitrophota bacterium | reverse complement strand
AGATAGAACTCATAACACCTATTGCCATGGAAAAGGAGCTCAGATTTGCTATAAGGGAAGGTGGTAAGACAGTAGGTGCAGGTGTAATAAGTGAGATAATAGCGTAGGGATTTTATAATGGCTGAACAACAAAAAATTAAGATTAGAATAAAGCTTAGAGCATATGACCATAGGTTGTTAGACAAGTCCACCGGTGAGATAGTGGATACTGCAAAGCGTACAGGCGCACAGGTTTCAGGGCCTGTGCCACTTCCCACAGACAGAGAGATTTACACTGTGCTTCGCTCACCCCATGTGGATAAGAAATCAAGAGAGCAGTTTCAGATAAAGACTCATAAGAGATTATTGGATATAATAAATCCAACCGCAAAGACAATAGATGCGCTTAAAAAGTTAGATCTGCCGGCCGGTGTTGATGTAGAGATAAAGTAACTGAGATGATAGGTTTATTGGGTAAAAAGATAGGTATGACTCAAGTTTTTGATAAAGAGGGTAGCGTTGTGCCTGTAACAGTGGTTGAGGCAGGGCCATGCCCTATACTTCAAATTAAGACCAAAGAGAAAGAGGGCTATACCGCCCTCCAGCTTGGGTTTGGCGAGAAGAAACCAAAAAAGGTTACAAAGGCACTTATGACAAGATTTACCAGATTAAACATTACACCAAAGGCATATATCCGCGAATTCAGAGTAGAAACAACCGATAACCTAAAAGAGGGTCAAATTTTAACTGTGGATTTATTTAATACAGGAGATTATGTAGATGTTACAGGTACTTCTATAGGTAAGGGTTTTCAGGGTGGAGTAAAGCGTTGGCATTGGAAATCAGGTGATAAAACCCATGGCTCAATGTCCCATAGAAGACCTGGTTCAATAGGCTCAAGTTCTGACCCATCAAGGGTCTTTAAAGGACATCATCTTCCGGGCAGGATGGGAGGCAAAAGGCTAACCACCCAGAATTTGGAGGTAATAAAGGTTGATAAGGATAAAAATCTTCTTATAATAAAGGGTTCTTTGCCCGGACATGATAATAGTATTGTAATGGTAAAAAAGGCCCTTAAAAAGAAGTTCAAGGTGGTAAGAGAACTTAAAAAACCCGAGACAAAGAAAGCTAAAGAAACCCCAAAGAAAGAAACAAAGCCAAAGACAAAAGAAACTACAAAGAAATAAAATGAGAGAGGTGAGCGTCTTTAATATCGGAGGAAGCGAGGTAGAAAGATTAAACCTCAATGAAAAGATTTTTTCGGGAAAGGTAAATAAAATTTTGCTTTCTGAGGTCATTCTTATGTATCAGGCAAATAAAAGAATGGGCTTAGCCTCAACGAAAACAAGGGCAAAGGTGCGAGGCGGTGGAAGAAAGCCCTGGAGACAGAAGGGAACAGGTCGTGCAAGGGTTGGCTCCATCCGCTCCCCTTTATGGAGAGGCGGTGGCATTGTCTTTGGTCCACACCCACGTGATTATTCTTACTATTTACCCAAGAAGGCGAGAAGGCAGGCGCTTCTTAGCGCCTTAAATTTAAAATTTAATGAAAAACATTTTCTTGTGATAGACAAGATTTCTTTAAGCAGGATTAAGACTAAGGATTTTATGAAGATTCTCAAGAATATATCAAATATTGTAAAGAATTTTGATGAAATAGCCAACAAATCTAAGGAGATACTGAAACCAAAAAAAATTATCCGATTTCTTTTTATAGTTGAAAATAGAGATAAAAATTTAATGTTGTCCTCAAGAAATTTAGGCTCAGTAAATATTGTTTTGGAGAATAATTTGAATGCCCTGGATGTGCTTTTGCATGACTATTTAATATTCTCAAAACAGGCCCTAGAGAATTTTGTTAAAAATTTTAATTTGGGTTGATAGTGTTATGAAAGATGCCTACTCTGTGGTCAAAACCCTAATAAGAACTGAAAAAGGAACAACCCTTCAAACCTTGAATAAGTATCTCTTTTGCGTTGCAAATGACGCAAATAAAATTGAGATAAAAAAAGCCATTGAAGAAATATTCAAGGTAAGGGTTGCAAGTGTC
>VGKN01000378.1 GCA_016867055.1 Candidatus Omnitrophota bacterium | reverse complement strand
CTGCCTCAGGATTTGCACCAACAAGATAACCCTCTTCATCAAACCACATTCCTACAAGGTCATCGCTAATTGTTTGGACCTCCCAGTCGTCTGCCAGCTCACCGGGAGGAAGATATGTTGCGAACGTGCTTTTGCCTGACTGGCTTGGGCCAAATAACATAATGCGGTATGTATCATTTGTTTTCTTATTTATGAATTCAATGAGCGCTGCATGTTCCATCAACACAAGGGTGTTAGGTGGTATCGGCCTTCCCTCTTCCCGAGCCTCTTTGACATTTTGATACGCTATATACTGAAGTAGACGCAGGCCAAATTTTTTAGCGCCAAGGAGATTACCGCCATATGCTGAGCCAAAGAGCCCAACCTCTTTGGATTTAGGAAATGCAACGAATAGTCTATCTTCTGGCTTACCGGGTTCCGTGGCTCGCTTAATGGTATCAAGATCCCCTGTTGCATGCCACATTCGCAGGATGTTTTTGGGGTCAGTAGTGTTCAGTTTTCTAAGCGCCTCATCGCCAACGACCACATCGCCAACTCGAGTCAATTGCAACAAATTTGCCACTCCATAAAGACTATCTGTTATCTGGAAGCCTATTCGCTCGATTGGTGAGCCGGGAAACATAATAAATGGCACAACATACATCTTCTTACCGTTATAGCTTCCCCGTGTTTTCTCTTCAAGCTGTTGCCTTGCATCTTCCTCAGGCATCCAGTTATTGAACCTCCCAGCATCGGCTGGTGCCGAATTTCCCACCTGGGTGGGAAATTCGGCACGAGCAGTATCCTTAAGATGAGACCTGTGGTAGTAGCTTCCATCAGCTAGCTTAATGAGGACGCCTTCCCTAACAGCTTGTTCTAAAATACGCTTCTCATCTGTTGCTTTAATAACTTCGATCCCGCCAGCTTCAAGAAATTTTGCCCTTTCCTGCACCCATTGCTGAATGGAGGGATTAGTAATATATTGAAGCGCTTCCATACTTCTATCTTCCGCAATGTTTAGTAAAATTTTATCAATATCTTTAACTAGGAGAGCTACTGACACATTTACGCTGCTAACATCAATATCTGTTACAAGCCTTTCGCCCCACTGCCGCTGCATTCTACGAACCATCCCTTGAATAGCTTCGGGGTCGGTTTCTATTTCAATTCCGGGTTTAGCTGCTGTAGCAGTTCCTGATGCCACCCCGTAGATTAATGCCTCTCGGATATCTGAGCCCTCTGACATCTTAACAAGAAATCCGCCTAATAACGCATCTCCAATACCAACATCTCCCTTTTGTTTAATCTTCGCGGCTCGGACATAAAGCGCCTTATAAATCCCCCCTGTTTCTCTATCTACTGCAATCGCTCCATATCTTCCCAAGGTTACAATCATTGTTTGTATATTATTTTCCTTTGCGAGCGCTGCTGCCTTATTTGTTATCTCATTGATATTGGGTCGTCCGTTTCTAATAAAAACTGAGGGTTCTACACCGCCAATCTGTATCAATTCATCTAAATTAGTCTGAAGAACGGTAGGTGATGCCGAAAGGGCAGCCTTCATTTCAGGAAGACCAAGCCCCGGCCTATAGTTAACCACCGTCTTATATCCCTTACCTTTGGCGAGCTTGATAAGCCTTAATATAACCTCAACAGGTGCATTATGAAGAATTTGACCAGGAAAAAGAGCGAATTCGTTGCCCTGACTTGCCTTTGGTAAATGTTCTTCTAAATACTCAATCAACTGCTCTCCTGTTTCCTCATTAAGGGGTTGCCGTGGAGTCTGGAGGGGAATCTGGCGAGGTGGTTGATTAGGGTCGCTAATATTGGGGACAAAGAGATATACCTTAGTCCTGCAAGCCCCTTCTAATAAATCCACCTCTCCTGCTTGATGTTGACGTTCAATGAGATAAGCGAAGATATCTCTTTCTATACCACTGCCAAATCCATAGAATCTTGTCTTTAATCCAAAACTCGCAGCAATGATGGCTGCCTTAGGGCCTGAATTTGCAGGGTTGACTATAACATCCTGAATAACCAGGGTTCCATCCGGAGTTGACC
>VGKN01000377.1 GCA_016867055.1 Candidatus Omnitrophota bacterium | reverse complement strand
TCGAACTGGAATAATTAATGCTGTTCTTTATCACAATGAAGGCTGGTTCAGCATGAAAAGATATTTAGAAAAGAAAAATTACTATTCCAATGGAATTAAAAATTATATTAGAAAATGGGGATCTCACGATTTGGAAGCAGTTAAGCAAATAGGCGTATGGTATAGGCTGATGGGTGTTTTTATTGAAAAGGGTAAATGGAAAACGCTGATAAGACACCCGCTATACATGATCGCAATGTACTGGTTAAAACTCAGGGTCGCTATAGCGTACCTTCAAAGCACGAAGTAACATTACATGCTTTCTTCATAATTGGGTACGGATAATCTATGAAGATCTTGGTATTGGCCAACGCAATGAGTACCCTTTCAGGCGGGGATAAACGGTTTATTGAGATATTTAAGAGGTTTAAAGCTCAGGGGCACTCAGTAAAAGTCATGATACCAAGAATTGGTTATGAAATTTGTAAAAATGAAAATTTAAATGTCTCATACCAAATTTTACCTATTCGCTCAGAAAACAATCTAGGTCCAATATTATCCAACCTCTTAAGATTAGCCATCGCAAATTTGGTCGTTATCAAGAATTTGAGAAAGCAGAGTATAGTGTACTCAACATCCGACTTTTTCAATGATACTATACCTGCAATATTTTTGAAATCAATAGACAAAAAAGTAAAATGGATTGCTTCTGTTTATCATATTATACCGCATCCATCTAGGAGACCCGGAAAATTTTCTTTCTCTAATTTTTTTTCGTTTATCGCACAACGTATGTCTTTACTTTTGATAGCAAGATGGAGTGACATGATACAGACGGAGGCTAATTTTGTAAGAGATGAACTCATGAGAAGATACCGAATATCTCCTGAGAAGATAATTGTCTGTCAAAGTGGTATTAATCCGAAAGTTATTGATCATTTTTCGTGGAGTCAAGGCAAAATCTATGACGCTTGCTTTCTTGCTCGCCTGCATAAATCAAAGGGAATTCATGATTTAATTGAGGCATGGCAATGTTTATGTAAATACAAAGATGCCAAACTCGCGATTGCTGGAGGCGGCCCAATTGAAATAATTAACGAAGTAAAAATCAGAATTAAGAACTTAGGTCTAGAAAATAACGTGTTCTACCTCGGCTTCTTATCTGAAGAGGAGAAGTACAAGTTGCTTAGAACCAGTAAACTCTATGTTCTTCCAAGCTATGAGGAGGGGATACCGATTGCCTTTTATGAGGCTATGTACTGTGGTCTTCCAATCGTAACCTATTACTTGCCACCATACGCAGATATTAAAGATTATATTTTGAGCGTGCCTTTGGGTGCTGTTCATTCATTAGCTCTTGAGATTCTCAGGGTTTTAGAAGATGATGATTTGATTCATATGCTTGGTGAGAGGGGCAGAAGTTTGGCTAAGGAGCACACATGGGATAGAATCGCTGACTATCTAATTTCTAAATTAGACAAAATGTTGTCAAAAGAAAATAGCATTGTAAAAGATTTTCCGAATGAGTGCAGCTTATCAGCTTCTCATAGTTTCAAATAACAGAACCAAGAAAAAATGTTGGTGGGGTTAAGGTAAAAAAGCTTGAGCTAATTATTTCTTGTACGGTATTCTTTGCGCTCACGGTTATCATTTCGCGTGTGCTCATATTATCTTCTGGAGTACTTATACATCACGATTGGGCA
This sequence comes from Candidatus Omnitrophota bacterium, assembly GCA_016867055.1. Next base: position 359 of record VGKN01000377.1, on the reverse strand, counting down.
ATCCCGCCATATCGAGAGCAGATCATCCAAGATTATCCAGCCGGGTTCTTTAGTGCATGGCAAAACGGCGTTGATATTACTGTAAATAGCAAGGGTGGGTTAATGCTAGGGCTCGCCAACAGGCTGGTTTCATTAATCTTCGGCATTAATGGTGAGCAACTGAGCAAAGCATACTTGATTCTCACCATGTGGCTCAGTGGTTTCAGCATGTGTTTTGTAGGCAGAGCGTTTAAAAAATCTTTGGCTTCATCTTTCGTCGCCGGTGTTTTCTACATGCTAACGCCTTGGCTTTTTGACCGGGTAGTTGCCGGTGACTTTTCGCGTATGTTCGCGTATATGGTGTACGCTCTATTTTTCTA
>VGKN01000376.1 GCA_016867055.1 Candidatus Omnitrophota bacterium | reverse complement strand
GCGGAAGTGCGCTGTGTAGTTAATTTTAAAGGATCACGGCGCACTACTACCTCGTAGGTCTTTACGACCTCAAATTTAGGATGGGTGATTCTAAAAGCCAGTTCTCCATCATCGGTTAGAAGTAGAAGCCCTATTGTATCTTTATCAAGCCTGCCAACAGGGAAGAGTCTCTTTTTAAGAGGAGGGATAAGGTCCAAAATGGTTTTTCGGTTATGGGTATCTTTTGCGGTGGTTATATAGCCTGCGGGTTTATTAATCATAAGGTAGGTCTTGCTGAACTTCTTTGTTATTCTTTGCCCTTTTATCCTTACCTCATCTGTATCGGGATTTATCAGAAAGCCTAATTTTGTTACTGACTTACCGTTAACGAATACAATGCCTTGACTGATAAGTTCTTCCGATTTTCTTCTTGAGGCTACTCCGCAGTCTGCAAGGAATTTATGTAGTCTGACAAGCATAATTAAATAAGGTAACGTCTATGGGTTACGGTTAGGAAGCCCGTATCGGCATTTGGTTAGGTTTATAGTCTTAGTTTAAAGGCGTAACCCTTACCTTTTAAATACGAAACGGGTATCGTTACCCTAACCGTTACCTAAAAGTTTACCATTTTTCCACCATTGTCACTTCAAACTACTTAGGGCGTCCTTTAATTTGGCGAGTTTTTCTGCTATTTCTTTAGTCTTAGCCTTTTGGAGCACTACGACTTCTCTGGGCGCTTTTGAGAGAAATTCTTTGTTTTTCAGTCTCTGAGCCAGAGCCTCTTTTTCCTGAGAGGCTTTTTCGTATTGCATCCTAAGTCGTTTTTCTTCCTGCTTGAAATCTATTATGCCTTCAAGTGGCACATAAACCTGCAAATCTCCGATAACAGCATAAGAAGATTTTCTTGGCCTTTTTAATCTCTTGAATAATTTAATTTCATTTATGTGGGCTAAGAATTTAATCTGGGAGTTAAATTCCTCAATAAGCCTTCTGTCCTTCTCCTTTGGCGCAACGCAAAGGACGTCTACGCCTTGAGAGGGCAATATTTCCATCTCAGAGCGTATGTTCCTTACAGCTGTAACCAGGCCTATGAGCACCTCAAAGTCTTTGTTAGCCTCTTCGTCTATTAGGGATTTGTCCGGTTTTGGCCAGTCGGATGTCATTATGGAATCTCCCTTGTGTGGGAGTTTCTGCCAGAGTTCTTCAGTTATAAAGGGCATAAACGGATGAAGTAGCCGAAGCAGGTTATCCATAATAAATACGCATTTAAACTGCATCTCTATATCCTTTATGTTCGGCTTAATAAATTCTATATACCAGTCGCAGAATTTATGCCATATAAATTCATATATTACGTTTGAGGCATCATTGAAGCGATATTTCTTTAGGAAATTATCCAGTTCCCTTATGGTTACATTAAGATGAGAGAGTATCCACCTGTCCGCAAGGTTTAAATTTTCAGAAGGAAATCTTTGATTATATTTTACATATACCTCTTTGTCTAAATTCATAAGAATAAATCTTGAGACATTCCAAAGTTTATTGGCGAAATTTCTCCCGGAAATAAATTTTTCTCTTGATAGAAACACATCCTGCCCTTGAGCGGTTATGGAAATGATGCTAAAGCGAAGGGCATCTGCGCCAAACTCCTCAATGACCTCTAATGGGTCAATAATATTGCCTAAGGATTTACTCATCTTCTTTCCACTTATATCTCTCACTGTGCCATGGATGTACACATCCCTAAACGGGATTTCTCCGATAAACTCCAAAGATGCCATAATCATCCTAGCAACCCAGAAGAAGATTATCTCCTGAGCAGTTACTAAGGTGGAGGTGGGATAAAAATACGTAAAGTCACTATCTAAGTTTGGCCAGTTAAATGTAGAAAATGGCCATAGCCACGAAGAAAACCAAGTATCTAATACTTCTTCGTCCTGATAGATATCATTTGAGCCACAGTCCGGACACTTTTCTGGTTTAATTTTAGAAACAATTATTCCTTTTAAGTTAACAGTTGACTGTTGACTGTTCACAGAAAAATCCTTTTCTGTGAACTGTTCACTGTTAACTGTCAACTTACTGC